>JBBDNB010000011.1 GCA_040877935.1 Chitinophagales bacterium | reverse complement strand
CAGGGTAAAGCTAAGACGACTTTATCCGTCAACTTAAGATTAACATAACACTAGTTATTATTTTATTCATTAACTCTTAATGGGGTGTTTAGCTAATTATTTCCGCACTTAAAAAATCATTATAATATTGATTTCCAGCACATAAAATCATTTTTAGGGCATACGGAAAATATTATGAAAATAAAATTTCAAAAAAGTAAAAATTTGCAGTGTTTCCCATTTTCGAAAATGGGGCAAATATTAGGGGCCGTACAGCACAAACCTTTTATTTAAAAGGGTTACGGAGTATCAAGAGCAGTATTTTTACTCCAAATGCTCTTTAGGAAAAACAGTGAAATAGGCGTAAATCACCTAGGTGGAAATCTTCATTTTTGGCAAAAAAACTTAGTTTTGGTTTGTTAGTTGACTAGAGAATTGACTAGAAAGTGGTCAGACGACTTGAAGTCGTCCGACCACTGGCATCCAACCACTGAACGTAGCCCAATCCCCATAACTGTCTGACGGTTTTTACCCCATTGAAGTTCTTGTATGGTTGATTGGTTTGGGTCTGCCCGATAGTATAGGCGGCTAAATGCAGTAACCGTCTGACAGTTGTGTTTCATAACCTAAGCCTTCTTTGAAATTGGAACCTGACAGTGTTTGCGCCTAGATAATCTTATAGCAGTTTAAACCAAAATGTTAAAATGGTGTTTGACTCTAGCATTTTTTAAATCAAGTAAGGTTTAATAATCAGAAGCAAAGCAGTTTGAATATTTATTTTAAGGAAAAAGTAGTACTATTGTACTAGTTTTTTACACTAGTTTAAGTTTTTGTAGTCAAAAAGACCATAAGTCGTAAAACAAATAAATACATAAACCAATGGATTTTAAGGGACTAGAGGTAATAGAGCGTTTTATTAAGGAAATTAAATCACTCAACCTGAACAGCACAAAGAACTTAAAGGAAGTTTGCCTTAAAACCGAGTCGCAGCCCTACATGACAATCATTAACAAACTACCATCTGCTGAAGTGGAGTATATGAACCAATTGTCTATTGATTACTGCGGTATAGACAATAAGAAAGCCCGGACCATGGGCTTTAAATTTATCAATCTTTTTATACACAAAGACAATCTCGCCTCTATATATTATGGACTAGAACACTTTGCGCTCAATCCAAAAGAGCCATTGCGAATGTCCTGGAAAATCAAATTGCCGGATAGCGGAGAAAACCGTTGGATATTTGTGATATCATACGCGATTCAGTTGCACGATGAAAATAAGTCTGTCCAAGGTGCCAAATATATCCTCAGTTTTGTAAAGGATATCAATTCTTTATTTGAGGAAGACAGGGCCTTTAGGATGTTGAAAAAGAAACACTCACAAATAGATGCCCATTTAGATAAGTTCAATACCCTGACCAAGCGTGAAAAAGTAATCCTTAAAATGATAGTAGAGGAATGCACAAGTGAAAAAATAGGTGAATTACTGGACATCAGTGCCAATACTGTTAAAACTTATCGACAGAATATTATAAAAAAACTGGGCGTAAAAACTTCGGTAGGTTTGGGCAAATTTGCCTGGCTATTCGAAATGGAGTGAGGAAAGCAATTTTCATTTGTAGTGTTCAGACAACTTTGAGTCGTCCACTTTTTTGGAAGATATCATCTCTGCTGTGCCATAACTTTGCTATAACTGTCTGACGGTTTTTTACCCCATTGAAGTTACTGCGTGGTTGATTGGTTTGGGTCTGCCTGATGCTGTGAGCGGTTATATGCAGTAACCGTCTGACAGTTGTGTTTCATAACTTCAGCCTTCTTTGAAATTGAAACCTGTCAGCATTTACGCCTAACCTAAGAGCTGACATCTTTTTGGAAAGATGTCAGCTCTGTCTGGGCTTTCGTTCTGCATTTTCCAATGGGTCGTGACCCATTGGAGTTTGGGCTGGCGACCAGTGGTCAGCTTTTCTGAGACATATCAATAACAATGAAAAAACATCTCATAAGCTCAGCCATTATCTAACATTCAAAAAGAATATTGAATTTGTTTCAGGACAAACATATCAATAAACCCTCCTTCTCGCAATAGCCATTTTTGACTATCTTTTTGTTATTTAAATAAAAAAACGTATCATTAATAGTCATAAATGACTATTAATGACATTTATATTTGATGTTTTGTCTTATTGGATAGTTTATTTCCATAAACCCCAGCATTTTCTCATAAAGATATTCCGGCTAAAATATTTTAATGTTTGATCATAAATTAGAAATAACACTTCAGGAAATACTAGAATCCATTAATGAAAAGGTGCCCACTGAGGAATTGAATACCGCTACCGGCAGGGCCAAATTAGATGCCTTATTTAACCATGATAAACCCTATTATGTGGCAGTGGTAAATCCACTAAAGCTGAGTATCTATTATTTTTGTCCGCAAGCATGCGAATATATAGGCTATCCGGATATGGATTACAAAAAGGCAAATTTTGGCCTGGTATTGAAAGTGTTGGCCAAGGAAAATATGGGAATGGTTTATACAGGTGTGCAACATTTTTTATCAGAAGACAAGCATAAAATAATAAAGCTCAACTGCAAGGTAAAACGCCATGATGGTATGTGGAGAGATGTCTATTTAATATCTAAACTGATAGATGAAGGCAATGATTCCAAAGGGTATATAACCGTTTCAATAGTAGTGGATGTTCGGGAATATTTTGATCATGAATTTAAACAGAATACAGAACACGAGAACAATAACTTTGAATTAACGGAAAAAAAATTAATTAGAATCAATCAATTAAGCCCGCGCGAGAAAGAAGTTTTAGTAATGTACTGCAACGAAAAATCGGTTCAAGAAATTTCGGAAAACATGCATATTAGCGTACATACAGTACGTGCACACAAAAGGACCATCATCAAAAAATTAAACACTAAATCGCCCTATTCTTTAGCCAAATACGCCCTCTATATAATTTCCAATCCCGACTTAATGAATGGTGGAAAAGTAGATTTTTGAAATGATGGGCGGCTTAGTGGTCGTGCGACCACAAGCCCTGAGAGGGTTTGCGCCTAACCTAAGAGATGACATCTTTTGGAAAGATGTCAGCTCTCTGCTGGGTGCTTTCGTTCTGCATTTTCCAATGGGTCATGACCCATTGGAGCCTGGCAGGCGACCAGTAGACAGCTTTGCTGAGAAAAGGCAAAGGGTTATTCTAAGACTTGCTGTCCTGTCCTAACAGTCTGAATTTCCATTGAAGTGTAGTGGTCAGACGACTTTGAGTCGTCCGACCACTTATCCTGAGAGGGTTTCAGCCTAACCTAAGAGCTGATATCTTTTTGGAAAGACGACAGCTCTGCTGGGTTTTTAACAAAAGCTTATTATCTGAAAGAAAGGCAGAATTGGCAATTTGCTTTCTATCAATCCTTCTCATTGCCAATTCTAATCTTTAAATTTGTTCAATCCGCAAAAAGTCAAAGCATTTAATTAATGGAAAAATTTGTAGTATCAGCACGGAAATACCGCCCCTCGGATTTTGACGAGGTAGTAGGGCAGTCCGGTGTTACTCAAACGCTGCAAAAGGCTGTAAACAGCCAACATCTCGGGCATTCTTTTTTGTTTTGCGGTCCGCGCGGTGTAGGTAAAACAACCTGTGCACGCATATTGGCAAAAATCATTAACAAGCAATCTGAAAGTGATGAGCGCGATTATTCCATCAATATATTCGAGCTCGATGCCGCTTCCAACAATTCGGTGGACGACATAAAAATGCTGATTGACCAGGTGCGTATTCCCCCTCAGATTGGTGATTATAAAGTCTATATCATTGATGAGGTACATATGCTTTCACAATCGGCTTTCAATGCTTTTTTGAAAACCCTTGAAGAGCCGCCTACTTATGCCATTTTTATATTGGCCACAACTGAAAAACACAAAATTTTACCCACGATCTTGTCTCGCTGCCAGATTTATGATTTTAAGCGTATTTCTGTTAAAGACATTGTGGCGCACCTTGCGAATATTTGCAAGCAGGAGGGCATTGAATTTGAAGAAAATGCCCTGAACATGATTGCCCAAAAGGCCGATGGTGCATTGAGAGATGCGCTTTCCATGTTCGACCGTTTGGTAGATCGCAGCGAACAACGCATCAGTTTTGAATCCGTTATCACCAATCTGAATATTCTCGATCATGAATACTACTTCAGAGTTACAGATTTGCTGATGGCACAAGATCTACCCGAAGCACTTTTGCTCTTTGATGAAGTCCTGGGGCTTGGTTTTGACGGGGAAGAATTTATCTCTGGACTCAGCGAACATTTCCGCAACCTGATGGTCACTAAAGAGGCTAAAACCAAAGATTTGCTTGAAGCCGGCAAGGATTTAAGCTTGCGCTATCAACAACAGGCGCAATTGATTCCCAATGCATTTTTGCTCAATGCACTCGACCTGGCCAATGATTGCCAAATCAAATACCGAGCTGCCAGAAACAAACGCTTGCAAGTAGAGCTCGCTCTGATGAAAATTGCCCATTTGCCCGGAATATTAAATCCCGAAGCGCTAAAAAAAAAACCGCTGAAGCCTGAGCAGAAAAGCAAAACAGAAAATAATCATACACAGACAAGTAAAGAAGTTCCAAAAGTAGCAGAGCCAGAAGTTCCGCTGGAAAAGGAAAATCCTAAAACAGAAATTTCAATCAAAAAGGAGTCGGCTGAGGCACAAGAAAAAACTTCGGAAAACACAGAAAAGAATAGTGAAAAAAAAGCGCCAAAAACCACAGATAAAAAGCTTTCGGGCAATACTGTTTCTACCAAACCCAATGGCCTTAATACAGGGATAAACCTCTCCCGCCTAAAAAATCGCGATTTTGATACTTCAGAAGAAGCTAAGCAAAAAGAAGAAGCGGAAGAAAATTCTGTTCTTGATCCTGAAATAGATGAAACACAACTCAAAGAAGCCTGGGAAGCTCTCCGTGCAGATTTCAAAAAAAATGACAGCGTATTTTTTCCGATATTAGAGCATTCTGAAGTACGCCTTGCTGAAAAAGAAGTTTTCCTGATTTTTGACACTCAGGGAAGTAAAGAACTGTTTTTGTCGCGAAGTGAGGAAGTGCTGACCAAATTTTTTAAATATCTTGGTTCTAAAGTACCGGTAAAATCAATAGTAGAAAAATCCGTTGAAAACAATGCCCCTAAAAAAGTTTTTACTTCAAAAGACAAATGGGAATTTCTGCAGGAAAAAAACCCCGACCTCCAACTATTAAAAGAAAAATTACAACTTTATTTAAAAGACTAAACCCATGAAAAAAAACCTGATCCCCCTGTTTTTAAGCTGTCTTTTTTTACTTGCAGCCTGCAGTAGTGAAAAAAGTGCTGATGCTCCTGAATACCCTTATGAATCCGTAGAAGGCGACCCGCTTGATACCCGTATTTATACACTGGACAATGGCCTGAAGGTCTATCTTTCTGTCAATAAAAAAGAACCTAAAATACAAACCAATATTGCAGTAAGGACCGGCTCTAAAAATGACCCGCCTGAAACTACAGGGCTAGCACATTATTTAGAGCATATGCTTTTTAAGGGCACAGATGAATTTGGCACCATCAACTGGGAAAAAGAGAAACCACTTTTAGACAGTATTTCTGCATTGTATGAATTGCATCGCAAAGAAAAAGATCCTGAAAAAAAGAAAGCACTTTATGCTAAAATTGACAGTGTGTCTTATCAAGCTTCTAAATATGCTGCACCCAATGAATACGATAAAATGATTTCTTCCATTGGCGGAAGTGGCACCAATGCTTATACCTGGGTAGATCAAACAGTTTATGTCAATAATATCCCTGCCAATGAGCTGGAAAAATGGCTGGAACTTGAAGCAGAGCGTTTCAGCACCCTGGTGTTGCGACTATTCCACACCGAGCTGGAAACGGTTTATGAAGAATTCAACCGCTCACAGGACAGTGATTTTCGCAAATCTTTTAAAAATTTAAATGAAGGACTTTATCCACAGCACCCATATGGCACACAAACCACAATTGGAGAAGGCGAGCATTTGAAAAACCCTTCTTTAGTTAATATTCATAATTATTTCAACACTTATTATCAACCCAATAATACAGCTATTTGCCTGGCCGGTGATCTTGATTTTGATGAAACCATTAAATTGATCGATAAACATTTTGGCTCGTGGGAAGCCAATGAAATCCCTGAATTTGAACTAAAAGCACAACCAGAAATCACAAAGCCGGTAGTAAAAACCGCCCTGGGAAGTCAGCCCGAACACCTTTACATCGGATTTCGATTTGACAAAGCGGGTAGCCGAGAAGCCATGATGATGCGCCTGGTTTCAGGAATTCTGATGAACGGAAGTGCTGGCTTAGTAGATTTGGATTTATTGCAAAAACAAAAAGTACTAAAAGCGGCTTCTTACGAAAGCATGATGCACGATTTTTCATCGCATATGCTCTTTGGAATGCCCCGGCAGGGACAGGATTTGGAAGAAGTAAAAGACTTATTGCTGGCACAACTTGATTCAATAAAACAGGGCAATTTTGACGATTGGCTGGTTCAGGCGGTAGTTAGAGATTTTAAGCTTCAAGACATTAAAAGCTATGAAAACAACAATGCAAGGGTTTCAAAATTTGTCAATTCCTTTGTTGTAGAGCGGCCCTGGGAAGATATTGTAAAGCAATACGAGGTGATGGAAAAGATCACCAAAGAAGATGTGGTGGAATTTGCCAATAAGCATTATGGCAACAATTATGTGGTGTCATACAAACGCCTGGGAGAAGACACTACAGTGCATAAAGTAGATAAACCGCAGATTACTTCTATAGAAATTGACCGCGAGGGGCAATCCGATTTTTTCAAGGCATTTGAGGCCAAAGAAACCCCACGACTTGAACCTCAATTCATCGATTATGAATCAGAGATCAAAGAGGATAACCTTGCATCAGATATTCCTTTCTATTACACCAAAAATGAGGAAAATGAATTGTTCAACCTCTATTATATTCTTGATATGGGCGAAGATCACGATAAAGAAATGGCGCTGGCTGTTTCCTACCTGCCCTATCTTGGTACTGAAAAATACAGTCCCGAAGATTTACAGAAAGAATTTTTCAAGTTGGGGCTTGATTTCAGTGTAAATACCGGCAGATACAGAACCTATGTGAAGTTGAGTGGTTTGCAGGAAAGTTTTGAAAAAGGCGTAGAACTTTTTGAACATTTGCTCGCATCAGTTCAACCTGAAGAAGCTGCTTATACAGAAATGGTAAAAGGAATTTTAAAGGATCGCGCAGATCAAAAACTCCAAAAGGGTGTGATCCTGCGCCAGGGCTTGTTCAATTTTGCCAAATATGGTGAGGAAAACCCATTCACAAATATTTTGTCGGAAGATAAATTGAAATCAATTGATCCAAATGCCCTAATTCAAAAGATCAATGCACTGACATCCTACCAGCATAAAGTCTTTTATTATGGACCGGAAGAAAAATCTGCCGTGAAAAAAGTACTTGATAAATTGCACAAAGTGCCTGCAGAATTAAAAGCTTATCCTGAACCATTAAAATTTGAAGTCCAGAGACAAAGCAAAGACGAAGTCTATTTTGTAGATTACGATATGGTACAGACCGAGATGATTATTTTAGCAACAGGGCAGGAGTTCACTCCCGATCTGATGACTTTCAACAAGCTTTTCAATGAATATTTTGGTGCCGGATTGTCCTCTATTGTTTTTCAGGAAATTAGGGAATCAAAAGCATTGGCCTATGCAGCTTATGCCTATCAAAGTACTCCGCGCAAAGCAGATGAGCCTTTCCTTTCCATTGCATATATTGGCACACAATCCGATAAACTGCAAGAAGCAAGCAGCGAAATGCTCAAATTGTTAAACACTATGCCCAAAGCTGAAAAGCAATTTAAAGCAGCTAAGGAATCTGCTATGAAAAACATTGAAAGTGAGCGTACCGTAGGCGATGAAATATTTTGGTCCTACCAGCGCTTGCTCGACCTCGGCATCGATTATGACATCAATAAAAAACTTTACGAGGAAATACCCTCCTGGAATATTGATAAAATGGAAGAAAAGTTTCAGGAAGAAATTGCCGGCAAAAAACATACTTTCCTGGTAATTGGCAAAAAGGAAGATATGGATTTGGAAGTACTCAAAAACATTGGCACTTTTAAAGAGTTAACATTGGAAGAAATTTTCAATTACTAAAGAATAGGAAAAATGGCTGAAGTTATAAGAATGCCGCGCATGAGCGACACTATGGAAGAAGGCGTGATCGCTGCATGGCATAAGAAAAAAGGAGATAAAGTTTCCAACGGGGATTTGTTGGCTGAAATAGAAACCGATAAGGCCACTATGGATTTTGAAAGTCCTGGAGAAGGCACACTGCTCTATATTGGTGCAAAAGAAGGAGAATCAATTGACATCAATGCCATACTGGTGATCCTTGGAGATAAGGATGAAGATGTAGATGCCATTTTAAAAGAAGAAGAGAAAAAGGAAAAAGAAAAATCTTCTGAGAAGGCCGAAGAAAAGGCATCTGAAGAGGAGGAGGATGAAGCAGTAGAAATTCCCACAGGTGCTTCAAAACAAGCAGAAAGCAAATCCGCTGACAAAGAAAAGAAATCAGAAGAAAAAGAAGACTCAAAACAATCTCCTGAACTGGCAGATGTAGAAAGCAGTGAAGGAAGAATCAAAGCTTCACCATTGGCCAGGCGCATTGCCGCTGAAAAAAACATTTCTATCAGCAAAATAAAAGGCAGCGGTGACGATGGGCGAATCGTGAAAAAAGATGTGGAAGAATACCTAGAAAAAGGCGGTGCTGAAGAAACCGGAAAAATAGAGCTGCCAAAAGTCGTTCAGGAAGAAAGTTACGAAGATGTTTCGCTTTCGCAAATGCGCAAAACCATTGCCAAAAGACTGGCAGAGAGCAAATTCAATGCCCCGCATTTTTACCTCACTATGGAAGTGAAAATGGACAGGGCTATGGAGGCGCGCAAAAAACTCAATGAAGTTGCTCCGCTGAAAATCTCCTTCAATGACATTATAGTAAAAGCCACAGCACATGCTTTGAAGAAACATCCGCAGGTGAATTCCTCCTGGCTGGGCGATAAAATCCGCATCAATCACCATGTGAATATTGGTGTGGCCGTGGCCGTAGAAGAGGGTTTGTTGGTTCCTGTTCTCAGATATACCGATGCTAAATCTTTGTCGCACATCGCACAGGAAACGCGCAAGCTAGCTGAAAAAGCCAAAAACAAAAAACTGCAAACTGAGGAAATGCAGGGCAATACTTTTACCATTTCTAATCTGGGCATGTTTGATATTGATGAGTTTACGGCCATTATCAATCCGCCCGATGCCTGTATCCTTGCAGTGGGCAAAATCAAGGAAGTGCCTGTTTTGAAAGACGGGGAATTGGCATCCGAAAATATTATGAAAATCACATTGAGCTGCGACCACCGCTTGGTAGATGGCGCTACAGGAGCTAAATTCCTGCAAACACTAAAAGCTTATTTGGAAGAACCGCTGGCGATGTTGGTTTGAGTAAACTATGACCTCAATGATTTATATCATTGATTATCGTGGAGATAGAGTGTGCTGAAAGTTGAATTCTTTTAGTCATTCACCTTCTCGTTCGCCAGTCCCCGATGCAGAACTTCAAACGAACGCAAGTTAAGCTCACGTAATTTGATAAAGTTTTTATGAACTATACCTGAACCATGAAAATTCACTGGAAAATTTTTAACAAATAGCCTGACTAAAAATGGACAAAAAGCTCACAGCAGAGGACATACAAAGCATCGTACAGGCAGGGGAAGGCTACAATGCGGAATTTAAAATCCGTGTTCCTACTAAGCTAAAGGAAATCAGCGAAGAAATTTGCGCCTTTGCCAATGCTGCCGGAGGGGTCTTGTTAATTGGTGTAAGTGATGATAATGAAATACATGGAGCCCGGGTCAATAATGAAAAGAGATCGGCCATTCAAAATTCCATCAATGAAATCAACCCACATATTGCCGCTGAAATGTATGCTGTGGAAATTGAAGGAAAGACCGTTTGGGCAATAGAAGTAAATTCAGGCACACAAAAACCTTATGTTTTATCCGGTGCCATCCATGTGAGGCAAGGCCCAAATACACAAAAGCTGACCACTGTGGAGCAAATGCGGGACTTTTTTCAGCAGTCAGATCGCATTTATTTTGATGAAGCTCCATGTATAGATTTTGAACCGAATTCAGCTATTGATCAAGAATGGTTTGAGGAATTTCGGGCATTGAGTGGACTTTCAAAAACAGTAAGTCAGGAGCAAATAATGCATAATCTGAAACTTATGCTTCCTGATGGAAATATGAAAAATGGTGGAGTTTTGTTCTTTGCGACAGCACCTGAGCAATTTATTGAAACCGCGCTTATCCGCTGTATTGCGTTTGATGGAACTACCAAAACGCAAATTTCAGACGACAAACCCTTTGGTGGTCCACTGATGCGGCAATATGAAAAAGCCATGCAATGGTTAAAAGAGAAGTTGAATGTGCGGTACGAAATTGAAGGTGGTGGCCCGAGAAAGGAGATATGGGAAATACCCGAAACGGCTTTAAAAGAAGCTGTAATCAATGCGCTCTCTCACCGTGATTACTACGACAAAGGTGCTAAAATCACTATTGAGCTATTTAAAGACCGGGTTGAGATCAGTAATCCCGGAGGACTGACCAGTGCCATTTCTTTGGCCGATTTTGGAAGCAAAAGTCACAGTCGCAATCCGCTGATCTTTGGGTTGTTTGTTCGCATCCACATGGTAGAACAGGTAGGCTCTGGCATTGGCCGGATAAAGGATCTAATGAAAGCTGCCCAACTTCCTGAACCTCAATTCAAAACTGAAGGGATATTCACTTTGGTTCTACACAGGACTGTGGAGAAAACTGTGGAAGAAACTGTGGAAGAAACTGTGGAAGAAACTGTGGAGATAATTCTAAATGCAATGAAGACTAACCCAAAAGTTACAGCAAAAGAATTGCAGGAAAAAACTGGCTTATCGAGGAGAGGGGTAGAATATCATTTGGATAAATTAAAAAAGGAAAACAAAATTAGACGTAAAGGCTCTACAAAAGCAGGGCAATGGGAGGTTTTGGATTAAAAAATCCTATTTCCATAAATAGAGATTGTCAGGCAGTCACTGCTGGCGATGTTGGTTTAGGTTTTTTGCTGGCTGTGTAGGGGGTGCT
The DNA here is from genome assembly GCA_040877935.1 of Chitinophagales bacterium. Classification (NCBI taxonomy): domain Bacteria; kingdom Pseudomonadati; phylum Bacteroidota; class Chitinophagia; order Chitinophagales; species Chitinophagales bacterium. Next base: position 24,849 of record JBBDNB010000011.1, on the reverse strand, counting down.
GCTAATTTCATTGAAATATTTCACGATATAATTGCTGCGTAACCTACAATTAATCCTTCCTCAGGGCTTTGTTTACCGTGAAAAATGGGCGCAATTTCCATTTTTCAAAAATAAACAGGCGCAAAACTATAGCAAACCCTAAAAGCTTATTTGGAAGAACCGCTGGCGATGTTGGTTTAGCTCATTTTAATCATTCCCCTGAAAAGGGGAATCCCCAAAAGTTTACCACAGCATTGTTTTTATAGATGGAGGTCCCTCTGTCAACCTCAAGGTCTGGGGAGCTTAGTTCTTTCTACTTGCCATCGTAGGCCTTCCCAACCGCATTTGCGGCATTTGTAGCGTTTAAAGGGCAGGATGTATAGGGTCATTACAATCAGCATTTTATCATTAAAACTGCGGTGTTTACGGATAAGTACATTTGTACATTTCGGACAAGATTCTTTCTTTAAAATCCCGAGTGCCCTGAAAATCAGCAGGCACAATATTGATGCGATCAGTACAACAAGGATAAATACAACGTCATCTATAATCATCTGCTATAATTTACCTTTTTTATAAGCTTCCCGTGTCTTAATTTTTTCCATCTGGCGCAGGAGTATCATTTCTGCTATAATTTTCGGGCCTTTGTCAAATTCACTTTTTGCCAGTGCTTCCCTCACTTTTTTTTCATCCACATCTATGCGGTACAGAATATACAAGAGCCGCTCAAAATCATTGTCGATCAAATGGGCTATTTCGCTGCTCAGTTGAGCCACAGCCATTTCCCAAAGGGCTTCTTTGTTGTTTTCTGTCGTTTCAAGGCTATCGAGCTCAAAATGGTTTTGAAGCAGCTGATGGCTTTGTTCCAGGAATACTTTTTCCATACATGCAATTTACTGTTTTTTTAAGAACCTAAGTTCGGAAATTATTTATTGCTCAGAGCTTTTAAATAATTATCGAACTCTGGTTAATACTCCCATTCCAAATAAAGCAAAATCGTATTTCACCGGATCTTCAGGATCAAATTTCCGCAATTTACTGGTCAGTTCCTTTACTGCTTTCCAGTTGCTGCCTGCTTTTTTCAATAATCCGAGTTCCAATGCCACCCGCTCCACATGTACATCCAAGGGACAAAATAGCTGACTGCTTTTAATGCTTTTCCACAAACCGAAATCCACGCCACTTTCATTTTTGCGCACCATCCAGCGCAAATACATATTCAGCCTTTTGCAGGAAGAATTGCGCAGCGGAGAAGCAATGTGCTTTTTTGTTCTTTCGGGCGCAGCTTCCAGGGCAAAAAATCGCTTTCGAAAACGGCAAAGGGCTTCTTCTAAATCCTGTTCGTTTTTTTCGGGTAGAAAAGCTGTCTCCAGCGATTTGTGTGTGGCATAATAATGTTTTAAAAAATGCACAAAATACAGCAAGTCGGTATCATTGAAAGTACGGTGTTTAAACCCGAGCAATTTTTTCAGGTCTTGTTCTTCGTGTTGGAGCACAAATTCATAGGGGCTGTTGTCCATTCGTAGCATCAGCTCATTGGCCTTGCTGATTATCGTCTTGCGCTGTCCCCAGGCAAAAACTGCTGCAAAAAGCCCGGCAATTTCTATATCCTGTAATTTGCTGAATTTTCGCGGAACCGAAATCGGGTCGGAAATAATAAATCCGGGTTGTTCAAAAAGCGCTGCCTGTTGGTCTAAGAGTGTTTTGAGTTCTTTTTGGCTAAGCATGAATCTAAGGGTTAATAAGCCCTAAGCCAGTGCCTGTTCTATATCTTCCAACAGATCATCAGCATCTTCTATTCCTACGCTTATTCTAATCAATGAATCGAGCACACCTGTTTTTTCCCTTTCTTCTAATGGAATGGCAGCGTGGGTCATAGTAGCAGGATGTCCTGCAAGTGACTCAACTCCACCGAGGGATTCTGCCAGTGAAAACAATTTGGTGCGGGTTAAAAAATCGTAAGCTGCTTCCTGCGTGTTTATTTTCAGGCTAAAGGACAACATACCTCCAAAACCGCGCATTTGCTTTTTGGCTATTGCATGGCCGGGATGATCGGGCAGCCCCGGGTAATTCACTTTGCTGACTTTTGGATGTTCAGAAAGAAACTGAGCAATTTTCATGGCATTTTCGCAATGCCGCTGCATTCTCAGGTGCAGGGTTTTTATGCCGCGCAGTGTAAGAAAAGCATCCTGTGGACCGGGAACAGCACCACTTGCATTTTGAATAAAACGCAATTGTTCAATAATGGTAGCTTCATTTACTACAACTGCTCCGATAACCACATCGGAATGTCCGCCTATATATTTTGTGCCGGAGTGAATGACCATATCTGCTCCCAAATCGAGCGGATTTTGAAGATAGGGTGAGGCAAAGGTATTGTCCACACAAAGCAATACGCCTTTTGCTTTGGCAATTTTTGCAATCGCCTCAATATCTATAACACTCATCATTGGGTTGGAAGGGGTTTCCAGCCAAATGAGCTTTGTTTTATAGCTGATCAGTTTTTCGAGCTTTTTAGTATCCTGCATAGAATCGTAAACAAAATCCAACCCATACTTTCTAAAAACTTTTTCAAAAGCCCTGTAAGTGCCTCCATAAAGATCATTGCAGGAAAGTATTTCATCTCCTGGGTTGAACATTTTTACAATTGCATCGGTGGCGGCCAGCCCGCTGGAGAAAACCATGCCTTCTTTGCCATTTTCTAATGCCGCCAGGTTGTTTTCCAGTGCAAACCGCGTAGGATTCTGGGTTCTGGAATATTCATAGCCCTTGTGCTTCCCTGGAGACTGTTGCACATAGGTAGAAGTCTGGTAAATAGGTGTCATAATAGCACCCGTAGTGGGGTCTGGGCTGATGCCAGCGTGAATAGTCTTGGTTCCGAATTTCATAGTATTATCTAATTTTGTTAATTAACAGTCCACTTCTCAATTTAGGCTCAAACCAGGTAGATTTAGGAGGCATAACATTACCACTATCGGCTACCTTCATCAATTGATCGATGCTTACAGGGAAAAGGGCAAAAGCTGCTTTCCACTCTCCGGTATTTACTCTTTTTTCCAATTCGCCAAGTCCGCGAATACCTCCAACGAAATCAACCCGGTCATCGGTACGCACATCTTCAATGCCGAGTAATTTTCTGAAAACATTTTCCTGTAAAATATAGGGATCTAGCGAATGTACTGGATGATTTGCTTCATAGGTTCCCTCTTTGGCACTTAATTTATACCAGTTGCGGTCTATAAATAGCCCAAAAGATTTTTCTTTAGAGGGCTTATAAGGGGAGGAGCCAATTTTTATTACACTGAAATATTCTGCCAGTTTCGACAAAAACTCTTCTGTAGATAAACCATTTAAATCCTGCACAACTCTGTTATAGTCCAAAATTTTCAACTCAGAGGATGGAAACAATACAGAAAGAAAATAATTATAAGGTTCATCTCCATTGTGGTTTTTGTTTTCTTTTCTCAATTCAATTCCTGCTTTGGCGGAAGCTGCAGCACGGTGATGTCCATCAGCAATATATGTAGCTGGAACCGCTTCAAATGCTTCACGTATTTTATTTACTATTTCAGCATTGTCTATTTTCCAAATGCTGTGTATTACCCCATCATCGGCCGTAAAATCATAGAGTGGCGCTTGTTCTTTTACAGGTGCTGATAATTCACTAACTTTTTTGTTTGCTTTATATGTAAGGAACACAGGGCCGGATTGAATGCCGGTTTGCAAAACATGCTGAATGCGATCCTGCTCTTTTGCAGGGCGGGTAAATTCGTGTTTTTTAATAATATCATTTTCGTAATCTGCCACCGATGAAAGGCAAACCAGCCCGCTTTGTTCGGTATCTCCCATAATCAGTCGGTAGAGATAAAAACAATCCTGGTTTTCCTGTTCAAAGACGCCTGATTTCAAAAAGTTATCAAAAACATCTTTGGCTTTGGCAAAAACCACATTTTGATCAAACTTGGACTGCTCCGGAAAGTTGATTTCCGGTTTGATGATGCGCAAAAAAGAATAATCATTGTCCTTGGCTTCTGTTCGTGCTTCTTCTGTGCTGAGCACATCATAGGGTTTTGAAGCTACTTGTTCGGCAAATTTGGTATTGGGTCTTATTGCTTTAAAAGGTCTTATAATTGCCATGTGCTTGAAAATTTTAGAATGCAAAGTTCAAGCTTTTCTTTGAAACTAAGAAAACATAAAGGACTGTAAGTGGAATTATTACAGCCTGCTTCCAAATAAAAATTTCGTTTCCTTTTTTGCGCTTTATTGATTTTGTATATTTTCTAGAAAGACAGGATTTAGCTCTGAAAGCCTTGCAGCCCACAGTTCGATACACTGTATGGTTTATTCCGGATTCTTTGTGGAGGTAGTAATGGAACTTCCTTCCTCAGGCAGACCAAGATGCAGAGCGTTTTGTGAGGATGGCAGGGAAACGGCTACGATTATACTTGCGAGAGCTAAATCAGTTGCACACCTTATCTACTTCAATTCTAAACTCATAGTATTCGTGTTTATAATTATCAATGATATCAATTTTTCTGGCATCAAGCTGATTGAATAAGCTCATTAGTTTTTTAGGACTTTTATCATAAAATACAAGTTGTTCTCCATTCTTACTAAAAGAATATGATTCTCCATTCATTACCTTAATTAAGGTGTCCTTAGCCTCTAACATTAATACAATCATTGAATTATCTTTAAACTCGGCACATGCCTCAGGTGAGATATTTTTATTGATATATTCATAAACTTGATCAGGTACCTCAAAGAAAAGTTGACTGTACATTTCCCTTGCTGTCGCTGATTCATCAATATAATGGGTCGTGTCAATTTCATTTTTAATTACACCACGTATGTAATCCTTTTGGGACGGTGTTAATTTATTAGATTCAGTTTCAGTGCTTTTCTGGGGGTTATTACAACAACAGAAAATCAACAAGCCTATAATTTGCAATATTTTATTAATTCCCCCATATCCCTCAAGTTTGAAACTTGAGGGAATCGCTTTCAAGATTGTATCTTGTAGATGCCTCCTCATGAAAATAAAAATAAGAAAAATGTTTGTTTGTGCTTTGTGCTCGTTTGAATATGGCACAAGAAAGCTGCCCTCAATGCCAGCGCGCCATTCTCACCAGCGGGTTGTTATGACGGCTCAGATTTTAGGTTTTGGGTAAAACCGACCAGCCAAAAAGAGGTGTGATTATTTTTCACTTTTCTATTTCTAAACCATATTGAAATTTGCTATGTTTATAGGGTATATGAAAGTCGCTGGAATAAACATATTACACATTATATTGCTCCTGTTCATCAGTATGAATTGTCTTGGGCAGACCAATCTGCAACAGGCGCGTAAATTGCTTACAGAGGGCGACAATCTTTTAGTTGCCGGTGACCAGCAAAAAGCGCTTCAAAAATACAATGAGGCCATTAGTGCCAAACCCGATTATGCCGATGCGTACATGAAGCGCGCCTCGCTCTATGCCTGGATGGGACGCAATACTGAAGCTTTAAAGGATTACGACAAAGCCATAGCACTGAACCCCTATACCGAATACCTTTACGATTCACGGGCGAAAATAAAATTGCTGGATATGGACTATGATGGTGCCATGAGTGATTTTAAAGAAGCGCTGAAAATGAACCCCGAAAACTGTGAGGTAATCTGCAACAAAGCACTGGCCAGGTTGAATAATGACGATGCTGAAGGTGCATTGATCGACTTCAATAAATTAATGGACACTAATCCTAAAGATTCTACCTATTATATGGGGCGTGCCCTTACCCAAATACAACTCGAAGATTATGAAGCCGCTCTTTCTGATATTGAAATAGCGATATTAAGCGGGAAAGACCTTGAATTGGCCTACAATATAAAAGGTTTGATTTTTATGGAACTCGATAAACCTGAAGAAGCCATTGCTGCTTTTGATAATGCTATTGAGCTTAAACCAGATTTTTCCATTGCCTACTTCAACCGGGGATTGGCCAAAGAACTGCTTGGTGATAGCAAAGGTTCGCTTGAAGATTTAAATACAGCACTTGATCTCAACAAAGATTTTGAATCTGCATATTATACACGTGCGATGGTAAAAAACACAAGTGGCGATTATAACAAAGCCATTGATGACCTTACCAAATTTATTGAGCTGGACAATAATTTCTCAAAGGCTTATTTCAAAAGAGGCTATGCCAAAAATTTGCTTGGAGATTATGATGGTGCACTTGATGATTTCAATGAAGCGATAAAGCTGGAAAAGCAAAATCCTGAAATTTATAATAAACGGGGCAATGTCCACATACTTTTTGGCAATTACCAAAATGCTATTGATGATTTTACCAAAGCCATTAACCTAGACCCCGATTATGGCGCGGCTTATCACAACAGGGGCATTGCGCTGATACTTTCCAATAAAAGAGATTTTGGTTGTGAAGACCTGAAGCAATCCATTGATCTCGACTATGAACCTTCCAGGGAAAAGCACCGGTATTTTTGCGCCAATCAATAATATTCTGCTCAAGGCGGTTTTCCATTCCGAGTTTGCTAAATTTGGAGCTTTAAAAAGCTAAGCATGCGAATCATATCTTATAATGTCAATGGAATTAGAGCCGCAATGAGAAAGGGGCTTGTAGAATGGCTAAATGAAGAAAAACCCGATGTACTGTGTGTCCAGGAAACCAAAGCGCATCCTGAACAAGTGGATGTGAAATATTTTGAACACCTGGGCTACAAACATTACTGGACAAGTGCCGAGAAAAAAGGATACAGTGGTGTGGCCATATTTTCCAGGGAAGCTCCCGACAATATTGAAACGGGCTGCGGCAATCCAAAATACGACAGTGAAGGCCGTATTATCCGCGCTGATTTTGGTGAGCTGAGTATTGTCAACACCTATTTTCCCTCGGGCAGCAGCGGGGATATCAGACAGGACTTTAAAATGGAATTCCTGGATTGCTACCTCGGCTTTATCAAAAAGCTCAAAAAAGAAAGGCCAAAACTCATTGTTGCAGGAGATTACAATATTTGCCATAAACCCATAGACATTCACGATCCGGTTTCCAATAAAGACAGCTCTGGTTTTTTGCCCGAGGAGCGGGAGTGGATGGATCAGTATTTTGAATCAGGGATGATAGATACTTTCAGGAAATTTGATTCCAGCCCCGATAATTATTCCTGGTGGAGTTACAGAGCCCGTGCCCGCGAAAGAAATAAAGGCTGGCGTATTGATTACATTGCAACTACTGAAAATCTGGAAAACAATTTAGAGGATGCCGGAATAATGCAAGAGGCTATGCACTCTGATCACTGCCCGGTATATATTGATCTAAAATTATAATTTATGCTCAACAAATACTTGTATTCTTATTTTACCTTTTTTGTATTGCTATTAGCTGCCTGTGGGGCAGGAGATGGCGGTCTTCAGGAAAGAGATCTTGAAAAAGCAAAAGGTGATAAATATTATGGGGGCATTTTCCGCATGAATGAAGTGGAATACTTCCGCAGCCTTTATCCCCACAATGTAACCGAAGTTGGAGGCCATCGCCTTACCAATCAAATTTACGAAGGCCTGGTAGGGCTTGATCAGGGCGACCTTACTATTGTTCCTGTTATTGCCAAAAGTTGGGAGGTAGATAGTCAGGCTACCGAATTTATTTTTCACCTTAGAGAAGATGTCTATTACCACGATGATCCCTGCTTTCCCGATGGAAAAGGCAGAAATGTGACTGCCCATGATTTTAAATACGTTTTCACCCGGCTGTGTGCGTCAGGAAATGACAACCAGGGCTACTGGGTGTTTGAGGACAAAGTACAGGGTTGCAAAGACTATTACCTTTCTACCCTTGATGGATCACCTTTGCCAGAGGGCGTAACAGGTGTAGAAGTATTGGACGATTATACACTGAAAATCACATTGGAAAAACCCTTCGCAGCCTTTCTCAATCTGCTGGCATTGCCTTTTACAGCTGTATTTCCTGAAGAAGCAGTAGAAAAATACGGAAGGGATATGCGTACCAAAACAGTAGGCACGGGGCCCTTTTATGTGAAAGCCATGAAAACAGATGAAACCGTTATTTTGAGCAAAAACCCCAATTACTGGGGAAAAGACGAAGCTGGCAACCAATTGCCCTATCTCGATGGAATCAGATTCTCTTATATTAAAGAGCGTAAATCAGAATTGCTTGAATTGCGCCAGGGCAATTTGGATATGATCTATCGCCTGCCCCTGGAAATGGTAAATGAAGTGGTTGGCCCTGATGAAAAACTCAAACCCGAATACAAAAATTTTGAATTGCAATCAATGGCAAATATGTCGGTGCAGTATTATGGTTTCCAGCACTGGAGCGATTTGTTTGAGAATAAAAATCTGCGCATTGCATTCAATTATGCTGTTGATCGCCAAAAAATTTGCCGCTATACTTTAAAAGGAACCGGCATCCCGGGACATTACGGTATAGTTCCCCCCGCAATGACCAATTATGATGCACAAGCCCTGAAAGGCTATGAATTCAACCCTGATAAAGCCCGCAACTTTATGGAAAAAGCAGGGTATCCCAATGGAGCAGGCTTTCCGGAAATCACCCTGCAAATCAATTCAGGGGGTGGCACCAACGAGCAAGTGGCTGAAGCAGTACAAAGTATGTTGTCTGAAGTATTAAATATCAAAATCAATATCACTAAGTTGCCTTTTGCCCAGCATCTTGAAAATTTAGAAACCGGAAAAGTGGATTTTTGGCGGGCAGGATGGATAGCCGATTATCCCGATCCAGAGAATTTCCTCAATCTTTTTTACAGCAAGCATATTCCGGAAAAGCTGGAAGATAAAAGCTATCTGAATTCTACGCGGTATAAAAACCCTAAATTTGATGCGCTTTTTGAAGAAGCACTTCAAACCGTTGATGATGACCAGCGCAACCTTTTATATTTAAAAGCAGAACAACAAATGCTGGACGATGCCGCTATCATTCCTTTATTTTATTACAAAGATTACCGGCTATTGCAGCCCAATGTTAAAAATTTTCCGCAAAATGCTATGGAACACAGGAATTTAAGGGAAGTATATTTTGTTCCTGTTAAAAATCCTTCATAGTATAAGCAAAAGCAGGATTAAACCGTTTAACCCTTATGTCGCAAAGTTCAAGTTATCATTTACTCTTAGATAAACTCGATGCTTTTATAAGAAAGTATTACCTCAACCGCTTGATAAAGGGGTTAATACTCTTTTTTGCGCTTTTGTTCGGGCTTTTTCTGGCTCTCAATTTTCTTGAATATTTTCTCTATTTACCCACGCTTGCCCGCAAAGTGATCTTTTTCAGTTTTATTGGTTTGGAATCTCTTGTATTCATTCTTATGATATTGATTCCTGTGGTCCGCTATATGCAGCTGGGAAAAACCATGAGCCGCACTGAAGCAGCAGATATCATAGGCAAGCATTTTCCCGAAGTGGAAGATCGGCTTTTGAATATTCTTCAACTGGACAGTTACAAGGCCAGTGGCGCGGACAATACTCTTATCGAAGCAAGTATCGTTCAAAAATCGGAGCAATTGCAGCCCGTCCCTTTTTCTACTGCCATTGATCTGAAGAAAAACAAAAAATATTTACCCTATTTGCTGCCTCCGGCATTGTTACTATTGCTTGTGGTTTTTGCAGCTCCCAATTTGATCACCGAAAGTACTACCCGCATTATTCGCTACGATGAATCTTTTGAAAAGCCAGCACCTTTTAGTTTTGAAATTAAAAACGAAGATTTACAAGCCGTTCAATCCGAAGATTTTCTGCTGGAAATGGAAGTTTCAGGTGAAAGCCTTCCCAAAGAAGTTTATCTGCAGGTAGGCGATTTTTCTTATAAAATGCGTGCACAGGATAAAACTCATTTTTCCTACACTTTTAAAAAAGTACAGCAAAGCAGTAGCTTTCGCTTTTATGCCAATGGCTATTATTCCAAAGCCTATCAACTAAAGGTATTGCCAAAACCCTCCATTCAAAAATTTGAAGTCGCTATAGATTATCCATCTTATACCGGGCTTAAAGATGAAGTAATCAGCAATACCGGTGACTTAAGCGTGCCAGAAGGCAGCCAACTGAACTGGGAATTTTACACCAAAGAAGTAGATGCTGTTTCACTGGCGCTCGAAGACAGTCTTTTTCAATTGCGAAGAACTTCTGACAATAAATTTCAAAGCAGTTTTTCTGTAAATGAAACGCAAGCCTATAGCATTATCTATCAAAATAACCTAATCGAAAAAGCCGATACCATCTCCTACGTGATAAATGTAAAAAAAGACGCTTACCCAGATATTGCTGTGGAAAGCTTTGATGACAGCACTTCTAACAAACAAATGTATTTTACAGGTGAAATTTCTGATGATTATGGCCTTAGGGATTTGAAATTTAAGTACAGAATTGAAAAGCAGGGTGAGCCCATCAGAAATGCATACAACCAAGAAAGAATTTCCTTCAACAGAAGCAGTACGGTAAGTCGATTCAATCATTTTTGGGACATGCGTAACCTGGAACTTGACCCGGGCGATAAGATCAGCTATTTCTTTGAGGTATGGGACAATGATGCTGTAAATGGCAGCAAATCAAGCCGGAGCAATATGCAATATTTCAATTTGCCAGGAAAAGATAAGCTGAAAGAACAAGCAGAACGCTCTAATGAAAAATTAAAAGAAAAATTAAAGGAAAGCATGCAAACGGCTTCCGAATTACAGGAGGAATCAAAAAAGCTCAAAGAGAAAACCCTCAGAAAATCAGAGCTGGGCTGGGAAGACAAAAAGAGCATGGAGAATTTACTCAAAAAACAAAAGGAGCTACAAAAGAACATCTCTGATATAAAAAGTGAATTCAATCAAAACCAACAGCGGCAAAAAGAATACAAAGACATAGATCCAAAATTGGCCGAAAAGCAAAAAAAGCTACAGGAACTCTTTGACCAGGTAATGGATGAAGAAATGAAAGCGCTTTTCGAAAAAATGGAAAAGATGCTGGAGAAGATGGACAAAGAAGCTGCAATGGATCAGTTGGAAGATATGGAGCTCAGCAATGAGCAGCTGGAAAATGAGTTGGACCGCATGTTTGAGCTTTTCAAAAAATTTGAGTTGGAACAGAAGATGGAAGAAACGCTTGACCGTATTGAAGAGCTCGCTAAAAAGCAGGAAGAATTAAAACAAGAAACGGCTGAAAACAAAAAGGACAGCGAGGCACAAAAAGAAAAGCAGGAAGAACTGAGCAGCGAGCTTGACAAGATCAAGGAAGAGCTTGAGAAAATGGAAGAGCTTGCTAAAGAGGCCAAACAGGAAATAGATATGTCAGATTTGGAAGAAGCCCTCGATGAAGCCAAAGAAGAAAGCCAAAATGCTGAACAAGAATTGGGCAAGAAAAATAATAAAAAGGCAAATGACAGTCAGCAAAAAGCCCAGGATAAAATGCAGGATGCTGCGGAAAGTCTTTCCGCAATGATGAAATCCATGGAAATGCAGCAAATGGGCGAAGACCTTCAGGCATTGCGTCAGTTGTTGGAACACCTATTGATCCTTTCTCATGATCAGGAAGAACTGGCATTGAAAAGCACTTCTATTGCAACCAACGACCCACAATATGTTCAGCTTGTCCGCGATCAAAATAAATTGAAAGACAATACACAAATTGTAAAAGACAGTCTAGAAGCATTATCCAAGCGGGTCTTTGCCCTTGAATCCTTTATAAGTAAAGAAATCAAAGCACTCAACAAAAATCTTGAACAAAGCATTGAGCACCTTGCCGAAAGACAGGTTAAGCAAGCATCGGTAAAGCAGCAAAACAGCATGACCAATCTCAACAATCTGGCTTTAATGCTCAGCGAGGCCATGGAACAAATGCAACAACAAATGGCCTCACAAATGCCTGGCACACAGCAATGTCAGCAACCAAAACCGGGGAAAGGAAAACCAAGTCTCAGTGAGATGCAGAAGCAAATGAACAAACAACTCTCTGATATGCAAGACAAGATGGGGGAAAAAGGTGAAAAAGGAAAGAAACCCGATGGCAAAGAAAAAGGCGGGACCTCTGGTATGAGCAAGGAAATGGCGCAAATGGCAGCCAAACAAGCCGCTATCAGAGAAGCCCTGAGACAACTCAGCCAACAAGAAAATAAAGACGGGAAAAATAGTTTGGGCGATTTGGAAAAACTTCAGGAAGAAATGAACAAAACCGAGACTGATCTTGTAAATAAACAATTGACCAGTGAAATGATCGAGCGGCAGCAGGAAATTCTAACTAAATTGCTCGATGCCGAAAAAGCCATGCGTGAACGTGAATTTGATGACGAGCGAAAAGCCAACACTGCCGGAGAGATCGTTAGGGAAACGCCCCCTTCACTTGAGGAGTACTTTAAACAGCGCGATGCTGAAATTCAACTTTACAAAACATTGCCCCCTGCTTTAAAACCCTACTACAAAAACATGGTAGAGCGTTATTTCAGGAATATAACTTTTTGATTTTATTTCAATATCTTTGCACCGTATGAACACGAATAATAATACTGAACTTTTTGAACTGAATATCCCCTCTAACCCAGACAAGGTTTCTGTACTTGAGAGTTTTGTAGATGAGATCAGGCAAAACTTTGGTATTAAAGAAGAGCTGTTTGGCAATATTTTAATTACTTTAACTGAAGCTGTAAACAACAGTATTATTCATGGCAATAAAACAGATGAATCAAAAAAAGTTAAAGTATCTGCAAAATCTGAAAATAATACATTGATAATCAAGGTTTCAGATGAGGGTGAAGGTTTTGATTATAATAATTTGCCCGACCCTACCAATCCAGAGAATCTTGAAAAGCTTACAGGACGTGGCGTGTTTTTAATGAATCAACTGTCTGACCTAATGGTGTTCTCAGATGGAGGCAGTACTGTAGAGCTGCACTTTAAAATTTAGGCCCTCTAAGTCCTTACATCAGTATTTTTACATATGCCCATATATTTTCACACAGAAGATATTCCCTTTAAGCTTCAAAACCAAGCAGAGATTAAAAAATGGATCAATTTATGTATTCGGGAATCCGAGAAAGAAAGCGGAACCATTAATTACATTTTTTGTTTGGATGCTTATCTTTTGGAAATAAACAAAAAACACCTTGGGCACGATTACTATACAGACATTATTACCTTTGACAATAGTGAAAAAGCTGAAATAATCGATGCTGATATATTTGTGAGTATAGAACGGGTAAAAGAGAATGCAAAAAATTTTGGTGTAGCAATAAATATGGAATTGCACCGTGTCTTGATACATGGAGTTTTGCATTTGCTGGGCTGGAACGATAAAAGCCCGAAAGAAGCACAATTAATGCGTGAAAAAGAAGATAAGTGCTTGAATATCTTAGCTTTAGACTAATTGTTTCACGTGAAACATAAAGCCTTAACAATGTTTAAAAAATACGATCTTGTAGTAGTAGGTGCCGGACATGCGGGATCTGAAGCAGCGGCTGCAGCGGCCAATCTTGGCTCAAGCGTACTACTTGTCACCATGAATATGCAGAACATTGCGCAAATGTCTTGCAACCCTGCTATGGGCGGTGTGGCCAAAGGACAGATCATCAGGGAAATAGATGCGCTTGGCGGATACTCAGGAATAGTAAGTGATGAAACGGCCATACAATTCAGAATGCTCAATAAATCCAAAGGGCCGGCCATGTGGTCGCCCAGGGTGCAATCCGACCGAATGGACTTTGCCAATAAATGGCGCCTGAAATTAGAACAAACACCCAATGTGGATTTCTGGCAGGATATGGTCAATGAAGTGGTCATTAAAAATGGCGCAGTTGCCGGAGTGAAAACTTCAATGGGCATGGAAATAGAATGCCGTGCAGTTGTACTCACAAATGGCACTTTCCTGAATGGAATCATTCATATAGGCGAGAAAAAATTTGGTGGAGGCAGAAGTGGGGAAAGAGCAGCTACAGGAATTACAGAACAATTGGTTCAAATTGGTTTTGAATCAGGCCGGATGAAAACAGGCACCCCGCCAAGAGTTGATGGAAGAAGTCTGGATTACAGTAAAATGGAAATTCAGGAAGGTGATGTAAAACCCGGTAAGTTTTCTTTTAGCAATACGAAGCCTTTGGAAAAACAAAGGCCATGTCACATAACTTTTACAAATCCAAAAGTACACGAAACACTTAAAACCGGTTTCGATAAATCACCAATGTTTTCCGGAAGGATTCAGGGTGTTGGGCCAAGGTACTGCCCCTCTATAGAAGATAAAATAGATCGCTTTTCACAACGCGACAGGCATCAGCTATTTGTAGAGCCCGAAGGATGGAATACAGTAGAAGTTTATGTCAATGGATTTTCATCCTCGCTGCCAGAAGATGTGCAATTCAATGCGCTGCGGCAAATCGAAGGCTTTGAAAATGTAAAAATGTTCAGGCCCGGCTATGCCATAGAATACGATTATTTTATTCCCACACAATTGACACATACCCTGGAAACGAAATTGGTGAAAAACCTCTTTTTTGCAGGTCAAATAAACGGAACTACGGGATATGAAGAAGCAGCTTGCCAGGGAATGATGGCAGGGATTAATGCCCATCAAAATCTTCAGGACAAAGCACCTTTTATACTAAAGCGCTCTGATGCATACATTGGAGTACTGATAGATGACCTTATTACAAAAGGGACTAAAGAACCCTACAGAATGTTCACTTCCAGGGCAGAATTCAGAATACTTTTGCGACAGGATAATGCAGACCTCAGGCTTACACCTTTGGGCTACGAACTCGGATTGGCGGGAAGCGATCGCATGGAAAGAGTACAGGAAAAAGAAGCAGGCATTAAAGCAATATTGAAATATATCGCCAAAACCAGCGCTGAACCTGAGATAGTAAATCCTTACCTCGAATCACTAGACTCAGCTCCCATCAAACAAAAAATAAAATTAGACCAGGTCATAAGCAGACCGCAGGTGAGTATAGAAAGCATAAGAAAGATACTGCCTGAATTCGAAGCGTTTCTTTCAGATTATGATGATGAAATAGCTGAAGAAGCTGAAATCACTCTGAAATATTCAGGCTATGTAGACAAAGAAAAAGAAATGGCCGATAAAATGAACAGGCTGGAAAATGTGCTCTTGCATTCAAGTCTCAACTATGATGGACTGAGTAGCCTTTCTGCAGAAGCCAGGGAAAAACTCAAAGACATCCAGCCCAAAACCCTGGGACAGGCATCAAGGATCAGCGGTATAACACCCTCAGATATTTCAGTATTAATGATACATATGGGCAGATGAGGACGATTCTGAAATTGTATTTTATTGCTGTTCTGTTTCTGTTGAATTCTTGTGCGACTGTCTTTAACCCGCCCGGTGGACCTACAGATGAAGAGCCTCCTAAAAACATTTCAGCAGAACCTGAAATGCTTGCCAAAAATGTAAAAACCAAAAAGTTTGTTTTTGAATTTGATGAATTTATAAAACTGAACAACCCATACAACGAAGTGCTTATTTCTCCACCGCTCGACAATCGTCCTGAATACAAAATCAAAGGCAAAAAACTGATTCTTACAATAGACGATACATTACAACCTCAAACAACTTATACCATAAATTTTGGGCAGGCAATAGCTGATAATAATGAAGGTAATAAACTCATCGGTCTGAATTATGTCTTCAGCACTGGAGATTTTATTGATTCCCTTTCCATAAGTGGAAATATTCGGGATGCCTATACAAATAGTGGAGCAAAAAATGCTGGTGTTTTACTTTATCAGGACGAAACTTTTACCGATACCAGCTTTCAAAAAACAAAACCCTTTTATTATGCTATGAGCAACGAATCAGGGGCTTTTCAATTTAAATACCTAAAGGCAGGAAAATACAGGGTGTTTGTGCTACAAGATGAGAATTTCAATATTCAATACGATCCACCTGGTGAAAAAATTGGTTTTTTGGATACCACCCTACACCTAAAGCCTGATATAGATTACAGCCTGAATTTAAGTTTATTTGAAAATGAAAGTACGGCTTCTGTAGTTTCATATAATGCTGATATACAGAATATTGTGTCTGTTGTTTTCAACAAAGAGATTAATAGTTTAGATATTCTTGATGTACAGGGTTTTGAACAAAAAATTCATCAAAACTGGAACATAACAGGCGATACACTTAAACTCTACTATTTGTACAATACAACAGAACGTCCGCGCATAATTCTAAAACCTGAAAATAACGAACTTGATACATTAGAGTTTAGAAGTGAAGTATTTAATAAAGACTCAGCAGCGCAACTTCCTCCCCTGTGGAATCCTGAGCAGCCAAAAAGAACACAAAGTCTGGAGTTGGCTAAGCCTATCCCCCTTAGTTTTGAAAGACCTGTGCAATTGCCCGTATCTGGAATTCACCTGTATGAAGACAGCTTTAAACGGGAAAAAAACATACGTTTCGCCATTGACAGTCTAAACCCCAAACAGTTGCTGATATCTACTGATTTAAAACCAGAAACCCGCTATGATCTTGTAGTTACAGAAAGCAGTGTAAATGATCATTATGGAAATGCTAACAAAGCATTTAAGCTTGAATACCGAAGTAAATCAGTTGAGGATTATGGAAATTTATCAATAGAACTAACAGAACTTGATGCTGCACATCAGTATATATTTGAACTGATTAGAGAAAGTAAGGTAATCGACAAAATTGTTTTTTCCGGACAGGAAACTTTTCAGAAATCCTGGAAATACCTAAAGCCGGGTAACTTGCAGTTTAGGGTAATTTTAGACAAAGACAGAAACAGACGCTGGACATCGGGAAATATTGAGCTGAAAACACAACCCGAACCCGTTTATATCTATCCGGAGCAAATCAACATCCGTGGCAACTGGGACATGGAATTAGAAGATGCGCCAAGATTTGACCTGCATTAAACCTTGTACCAGCCGGCATATTTTATGTAATTGCGGGCAATACGCTGGTTCGTATCCTCAAAAGTTTCTGGAGGCAATTGTTTGACCAATTTTGCCGGGACACCAGCAAAAACAGTGCCTTCAGGAATTTCAGTGCCTTCTAAAACAACAGCCCCGGCAGCTATCAATGCATTATCTCCTACAATGGCATTGTCCATTATAATGGCACCCATACCTACCAAAACATTGTTTCCAAGTTGACAACCATGCACAATAGCATTGTGGCCTATAGAAACATCATTGCCAATTGTGGTCTTTGTTTTTTGGTACGTGCAATGGACAACAGCTCCGTCCTGTATATTTACCCTGTCTCCCATAATGATGCTATTTACATCTCCCCGTACAACAGTATTGAACCAAAAACTACATTGATCCCCACAAATTACATCGCCCACCAGAAAACTATTAGGGGCAAAAAAACATTCTTTTCCTGTTTTGGGAGATCTGTTGTTTAAAGAAATTAGATGTTGCATATAATGTCTTATGGATGGTGTTAATTGCCCGGTATATTCTGAATAAGATCAAAAGAAAACAGATGGATTGTGAATCCTGGACTGCTGTTAAAGGGACTTCTTTTATTACATTTTTTTGTTAAGTAAATTAAAATATTTGACTTGCCAGTTGATTGTTTTATTGAAGTATCCATTTACATCATCACTAAACTCTCTTCTGGGTTTATCCTTTTTATAAGCATCCAGTAAATTGTGTTTCTCTAAGTATTTTTCTAAATGTTTTCCTTTAAATTTTTGTAGTTCACCATCCCAGCCTTCAGAATAATAGAGTTTTTCTTGATTTTTATATAATGCATAATAATTTAATTTACCAGCAGCCAAAACAATATATGGCTTATTATCAATGATTCTTACGAGATGGGGCGATTCGTAATTGTTTCTTTTGTATGTAAATAATTCTGAAGGCAACTTTTTGGAATCCTCTTTTTTTAGATTGCCCGCATCATCAATTAATTTGAAATCTGCACTGGTAAATAATGATGCGCTAAAACTGCCATTTTTAATTCTAACACCTGGTATGGGATTATCATCAATATAGTCTTGAAGTGTTTTGTAAAAACGCCCGTGCGACATTTGGTCAACAACTTCGTCTTGAGAAGAATTTGCCTCAAGTGCTTTAATGTTTTTTAAACCAGCTGCATTGAATGGAATGTCAGCCGAATAGCTTTTTGTTGTTATTTTGGTTTCTTCATTTAATAAATGAAACACTACTGAAATATTTCCTTCATTATCAATTTTGAATTGATTTTGGTCAAAAATTCGTTTTTGATTTTCGTATTTGCCACTTAGTTTTTTAGTAGAAATAGCCTTTAATGCTTTTGTGTCGTATATCTTGATTTCAGGTTCTATAGGATAGCTTGGGGAAATATTGTCTTTCAACACTGCAAGCTTGATTTGTCAGGAGAATAAATTGGTTTGTAAATAATTTCATTTGAACTATAAACAGAATTAATCTCTGTAGAATACAACAGTTGTGGTTCTGTAAATTTCCCTGTCTTGGTATTTAATAATTTCACTAAACAATCCTTTGTTCCCGCTTTCTTTTGCCAAACATCGTACACAATTACAATGTTGTCGCCAATCAAGTCAAATGCAGCGTGATTAGCGCCTGGATAAAACATTTCTTTTTTGCTTTTATCGGGGATATTTGTTTCGGCTTTAAAGAATACCCTTTTACCATTAATGTCAGATTTGGTAATCTCAAAATAATATTCGCCCTCAATGGTATAGATTGCTTTATCAGTTTTAATAACCTCTTGAGCTATGATTGCATTAAAGAATACTAAAGTCATTAATAATAAAAGTGAAATAGGATTTTTCATGAAATTGTTTTAGTAGGTGTAAGAAATTTTAATCAAATGTAATAAATTATCGCACACACCAAAAAATTGATTTCAAGCGAATAATTTTAGGAAGGCTTCAGGGAGTATTACGGTTCTGTCAAAACTGCACTTCAATGCAGTTTAGGTTTTGTTGCCTGCCGAATATTAATTCGTTATTGTTAGTAATTGCAAGTGTCCTGATAAGTAATTGGTTTTTCCTTCAATCTTAAAGCCAAATGTATTGAGATAATCGGATAGTTCAGATTTAATGAAATTGAGATAATATTTGCTTTCGAAAGTATTTATCAAATACGAAGAACACCATCCTATAAACTTGTTTTGGGGTAAATCATATTCCAAAATATAGAGTTTCCCATCTTTTTTCAATACTCTTTTTACTTCTTTCAATACAGCTGTTCTTATCTCCTGTGGCATGTCGTGTAATCCTAAACTTATTGTAACTATATCGAATTTATGATCCTGAAACTTCATTTCACTTGCATCCATTTGTAAGAAAGATAGATTGTCGTTTGTTCTTTTCTTTCTTGCAATATCAAGCATCTTTGATGATAAATCGATTCCAACAACTTCTTTTGCTTTTGAGCTTAAAGCGATTGCTAAACTTCCAGTTCCGGTTGCTATATCTAAAACAGATTTGTTAGTTGAGTTTATTTCTTGGTTCATTTTCTTTCTTACACCGGATAGGATGATTTCAAATCCATCATAGATTGGAGCCCATCTCGAAAATAGTTTATCATTGTATTCTACGTAGTCTTTCATTTTTTTTGCTCGATAACGACCCGTGTATGGTGTCCTATCGTCCCGCAGGGTGCTATGCACTATACACATTATTACCACACGTTATTCTTTTTCTAATATTTTCATTAGTCGGTGGTTAAGGTAAAGTTTCTCTTTTCCTAGTTTAACAGATTTAAGAAAACCTTTTTCTTCAAGTTCGATTAAATAATTACCTACGGTTTTTGCTGTCCCCAATCCTGCATCAATTAAATGCTGTCTTTTTGTATAGGGAAGTTTATAAAGTATGTCTATTAAATCTTTAGAGTATGCTTTCGGCAATTCCTTTTTAATGTCTTCCGAAGTAGTTTTCATGGAATACAAAATATCCTCTAATCTCGTTATACCTTTTTTAGAAGTCCATTCAATCATATCCAATATGTACATTATCCAACTTTCCCAGTTTTCTTTTTCAGTTACTTGTTTTAATCTTTTATAGTATTCCGCTTTGTTTTTAATAATGTATTCACTCAAATATATTGCAGGAATATCAAGTAAGTTTTCTAGTTTAAGATAAAGTAAGAGTAGTATTCGTCCTGTTCTGCCATTCCCATCAGAAAAAGGATGTATTGCTTCAAATTGGTAATGTAGTAGGGCTAATTTTATCAGAGGATCTAGTGAATTATCCTCATTGATAAACTTTTCAAGATTTCCTAATTTTTCTCGAATAACAGATTCCCCAGATGGGGGAGTGTAAATAATTTCTCCTTTTGTGTTTGAAAGAGTAGTGCCTGGCGCTGTTCTAATAGTAGACGTGTTTTGCTTTATGCGTTGCATTATCTCAATGCAGAGGTTTGTAGTTATAAATGGTCTTGATTCTAGTTGCTCTAGTCCATACCAAAGGGCTTCTTTGTAACTTATAACTTCTTTAGCATTTGGGTTTTCAAACTTTTTATTAGCAATTACCGACTTGTATAATTCATCATTGGTTGTAATAATATTTTCAATTTCAGAACTTGCTTTAGCTTCTTGTAAATGTATTGTGTCTAAAAATAATTTAGGCTTTGGCAGGTTCGTGATTGCTCCATTTAATTGGGCTAATGCTCTACTTGCACTAATTGCTTTTCGTAATATTTCTGTTGTTTCCAAATTTGTATTTGGAGGTAGAATTGGTAAACTATTATAAGGCTCATTTCTTTTAAAGTCTCTCATTCCAAACGAAGGTAAGTGTTACGCTCTTTTGCTTTACGGGTGTAAATATAGTCAAAAATTACACTCGTTTATGTATTAAGTGTAGTTTTTACTTTCGTGTACTTAATTTTATTACATCAGTTTAATTCTGCCCAACGGTCAAGTATAAGCTTAGTGCGAGTTTCGGAGCAATTCACTGTCTGCCTACCGCAAAGTGTATTAAGAGTATAATAGCTCATTTTTGATCGTTCAGCCCGCATTACGCTTATATAATGTTGTGCTTTCGTGCTTTTTTTTCGTTTGTGAGCTAGCTTAGACACACTCTTTGACAAGCTTTGGCTGGCGCATTGGCGCTGAGCGGCTTGGCAATGTGTGTGGCTATTAAGCATATGGTTTAGATGAAGTTTAAAGGTTCAAAATCTACTTCCAAGTTATTTTCATGGTTGTATACTTTAAATGTCCCTTCCTCAAGCCATACAATAGATATATTTTCAGATACACAAAATTGAATTAAACTTTCATTTGGCTTTTGAGAGTATACTAAAATTTCTCGAATGTTTTCAAAGCCCATCTGTCTTTGTACGATAGAAAATTTATAATATTTTAGTTGGCCAACACCCTTAACTGTTTGCTTTTCTTGGTCAGACATTGAAGCAAGAATTGTTTTAACTTCAAAAACTATTGCGGAATCATCTAAGGTAGATAAACAGTCAAATTTCCCCTCAAAAAGTTCAAATCCATTTTGCTCACAAAATAAACCTAATTGTCTAACGATTTCTTGGTGGTGAGATAATCTATTTTGTCTAATTCGAATTGATTCTGTGAGGTCTATACTTACTGAAGAAATTTCATTAAAAATAGGATCTCTAGCAATATTTTCAGAAGTAACCTGTCGATATTGAGAATAAGGAATCCCTTCATCTGTTGTTAATTCATTAGGTATTTCAGTTGAAATTTCATCCTCGGTAATTGAAATATGTCCAATAGGATATGTGTAATTACCCTGTTTTCTGATATCTCCAACTTGTACAGCAAATGACGGAAGTATCTTTACTGCATTTCTTGCTTGGTGTTCGCTTATGTTTATTTCCTCTAATATAGTGTCAAATCCTAATTCCGATAAAGCAAGTACTCTTTCATATTCTTCTTGAGAATTATTTTCTGCTTCTAGAGCTAACATAAGTTTGCTTGTCTCAATACCTGGTCTATCCTGGGTAAGTTTCAAAAGAAGTCTGTAAGGATGGCTAATTTCACCATCAACTCCTTCAACTCCAAGCTGCATAAATGAATCTCGCCATAATAATTTGCGAGCGTTAGGATTGTTACCTGATAAAAGTTGTATGGCGCGTGGGGTAAGTTCACCTGATTTGTTATCGTAAACAATTAGAAAGCCGATTAGCTTAAAAAATTTGATTGTCTCTCTGGCTGCCGTATGATAACCTCTGTTGGATGGCGTCTTGTGACTTTGTTCTTCTAAATATTCATCTATAGTCTGACCTGCTCTTCCTGGGTTAACGACCCCATTCCTTAATAATTGCTCTCCTAAGTTTTCATCTCGTAGTGGCGTTTCCTCCTCTATTAGCTGTTTTACAGTTTCTAAAGCAGCGAAGTATTTGTTAATACTATTGAATTGGTGTGGAATGTTCTTCATTCAATAACTTTTACATTTCAGCAAAGATACCATTAGCAATTATATCATTTTGAAATTCAGCCTGCATACAAACACTGTTGATTCTTTTGTTTGCCAGTTCAATGTAATTTTTATTTTTTTCAAAAGCTATGAAATTTCGCCCATTTCTGAGTGCACTTACACATTCACTTCCAGAGCCAGCGAAAGGAACTAACACTAAATCTCCCTCATTCGAAAAATGCTTAACAATTCTATCACAAATAGCAATTGGCTTTTGAGTTGGATGATCTACTTTTTCTTCAGCAAATCGTTTACCTGCTAAAACAGGAATGTTCCAAACGTCACCTGCATGTTTCCCGTCTGGATGGGGTGTCCAAACCTTGCCATTCTTAGTTATTTTGTTTTTCAAGCGTTCGGTACTTTTATAAGGCTCTCTTATTTGGTGATATGTATAAGTGTCAGATTTAGAAAACCATAATATTGGCTCATAATTTGCTGAAGGAGCATTTTTATATCCAGAAAAACTATTTTCATAGTGCCAAATTATTTGACGTCTATATTTTAGATTTCTTTCATACAAATGTACTTGGAGGAAGCATAAATAGTGATGTATACCATAAACAAAAATAGAACCAGTTGGCTTCAATTTTTCTATAGCGACATCAAGCCATATTTTTGACCATTTAACCCATTCATTTACATCACCCCATTTGTCAGATGTGTTTCCAAAATCCTTGTTAAGATTATATGGTGGGTCAGCTATGATTAAATCGACAGATTCATTTTCTAATTCCTGCATATTTTTTATGCAATCTCCTAAATATATCTTATTTACTTTCATCATTTCTTTTTTATGTTTTGAAAGATTAAAACGTTTTGGTGGTGCATATTAGGGACAAAAGAAAACGGATAACCATATGGGTAAATGCCTTTATGCCTTTGATATAGAATTCGAACTCCTTTCAATACAAAACTTCCTTTTTTCTCAAGCTCATTAGCTAAATCAGCGTGAAAAGTATAATACTTATCTTTTTTCCTGAAATCACTAACAATTACACACAGATACCTCCCCTTTTTGAGTACGCGTGCACAGTCGTTGAAAAATGTTGAAAGAGTCTCCAAAAATAACGTGTAGTCCTCAATGTTAGAAAAATCCTTCGTGTCCTCACCATATTTATGGTCTAAATTATTAATTACTCTTTCTTTTCCTTTATGGTCAACTGTTTCTAATATATTCCAATAAGGAGGACTAGTTACAATAAAGTCGAAGAAGTCATTTTTAAAGTTTTTGATTTCCTCCTTACTATTTCCATTGATTAAACTTTGAATTTTTTTTGCTTTTTGCTCATCAGGAACTTCAATTTCAATTCTCTTTTTTGCTAGTTCGTGATACTTCGGGTTTAACTCAATCCCATATCCAACTCGATTGTTAAATGCACAAGCTTTAGCTGTAGATGCCACACCAGAGAAAGGGTCTAAAACTCTATCATTTTCTTTGGAGTAAAATTGGATTAATCTGCCCACATCTTGAAACGAAAAAGGTGCTGGATGTTGTTTTTCGATTTGTGCATCTTTATTGCCTGCTCCCAATCCCTTTTGGCTAAAAACAGTCACTGTTTCAGGAAGCCATTCTTTTGCGGTCAAATCATTGAGAGTGTTGTTAAGTGCAAAAGCCGATTTTTCATTCGGAAATAGAATTGAATTTGCTTTAGCAATGTCACCATTAGTTTGAAATAAGGCAACATTTTCCCACGCTTCTATAAACCTACTTGGAATTCGAAGTTCTTGTCTTTTCTCAAAAATATCAGATAATCTAGCTTTTGCAAGCTTGTTTTCTTCGTTACCTGTCACAGGAACAATTTCCTTTTTCTCTTTTTTATAAAGACGATACTTCATTTTTGGTTTTTATGATATTTAATCTGCTCCTCTGCCACTTTCAATGCATTAAGCCCTTCATCCTCATCTTTAACTAAGTCATAAACTTTTGTTGCTATCCACAAAGCTTCAAGTTCTGAATATGAATAATTGAAAGTCTCACTAATGGCCTTTAAGTGTTCTCTTCTCAATGGCTTTAGGTCACTTTCCACTTTACTTAAAAAACCATCGCCCATCTCAAGAATAGATGCAAGTTGTCTCTGCAACATCCCTTTGGACTCTCTTAATTGTTTGATTTTCTGCCCTAGTGTCATTTTACCATATTTGGACTTGACTTAATTAGGTCAAAGGTAATAATGTTTTTCTAATGAAGAATTATTTGCGGTGGGAAAATTCAAGCTCTTTTGGTTTTTTGGTTCGGTTTTGCGTGTCGGCAAAAACCAAATGTGCTTGAATGTGCGGTTGGCTTTTTGCATGAAGCACAACGGTTCTCGGCTAAGACTAGTGCGGATTTCGAAGCTCCGTTCTTGTCTGTCCGCTGCGTAGTTTATTTCTTGCACTATCTTAAATTTTATCCACTTACTCCGCATTAGTTTTAGCCGATGTTAGCCACCGTTGTGTGTCCTGCGTTACCAAGGGTACAAGATATAAAAGTTCTTTGAAATGGTAACA
>JBBDNB010000010.1 GCA_040877935.1 Chitinophagales bacterium | reverse complement strand
TCGCTGTCTAATTTCAAAAGAATAAAAAGCAATATTGTAAAGGCCAAAATAGAAGAACCTCCATAACTGAAAAAGGGAAGAGGAATTCCAACTACAGGTGCCAGTCCAATGGTCATCCCAATATTAACATTCACATGAAAAAACAGAATAGAGGCCACGCCATAGCCATATATTCTTGTAAATGCGGAACGTTGTCGCTCTGCTATATATATGATCCTAAATAGGAGTAAAAAGAAAACAATTATCACAAAAGCACTGCCTATGAAACCATGTTCTTCACCAACGGTGCAGAAAATAAAATCGGTGGATTGCTCGGGAACAAAATTGTATTTGGTTTGAGTACCCTCCAGGTAGCCTTTGCCCGAAAAACCACCAGAGCCAATAGCAATCATAGACTGATTGACATTATAGCCACTTCCCTGGGGATCAAAATCTTTTCCCAACAATAGATTGATACGGTCTCTATGCCGATCTTTTAATACATTGTTGAAAATATAATCCAGTGTAAAAATATAGCCGGTGCACAGAATATAAGCCAGGCCTAAAAAATAGATCAGCTGCTTGTTTCTTCTGTTGAAGTATAAAACAAATACGGTAATGATCAGCAGTAGTGTCAATAAAATAAACTTGTTGAAAAGCAGACCCAAAATAGATAAGATAACAATACTCAGTAAGAAGATCATAAATGCAGAATGCAGTCCTTCACGATACAAAACCCATATAAATGCTGCAAATACAATGGTAGAACCCAGGTCATTTTGCATTAGAATTAATACTGCAGGCAAACCTAAAATTAGCGATGTAACAAGTTTACCTCTTAGTTGCTTAATAGAAACTCCCAGTGTAGAAAGAAATTTTGCCAGAGCCAGGCTGGTTGTGAATTTCGCAAATTCAGCAGGTTGAATAGAAAAGCCGCCTATCACAAACCAAGAGGTAGATCCTTTAATAGTGGAACCAAATACGAGCAAAGCAATTAATGACAGAATTGAAAGCCCATAAAAAACATAAGCAAAAGTGATGTAAAATTTACTGTCAATCAAGAGAATCAATAGTGCGAGGAATAGTGAAATGCCAATCCAAACCATTTGCTTGCCATGATTGGTAGAGAAATCAAAAATCTGGGTTTCTTCTCCACCATAACCAACAGCATAAATACTCAACCAGCCCATACTCACCAATGACAAGTAAAGCAATACTGTCAACCAGTCCAAATCCAATATGCCTCTACCCCTTCTCATTCTTCTTGTTTGATTAAATCAGCTTCCAACATTCTTTTTTCGAGCCATTTTCTTTTATCGGAAATAGTATCATTGAGATACTTTTCAATCATAAGACTCAATATAGGAGCTGCGTATGTTGAGCCATATCCAGAGTTTTCTACAATTACCCCAAGGGCTATTTTGGGATCTTCTCGAGGGGCAAAAGCGATAAATACAGAGTGATCTTTACCATGCGGATTTTCAACAGTCCCTGTTTTACCACAAATGGTAATCCCTTCAATTCTTGACATCCGTGCTGTACCTCCCTCTCCTTCCAAAACACCTTGCATCGCGTCCATTACAATATCAAAATACTGTGAATCAACTACAGTATGTCTTTTAGTGGTGTATAGCGTGTCTATAATTCCCGGCTCCGAAACACCCCTAATCATATGCGGCACATAATAAAAGCCTTTATTGGCAACAATAGCTGAAAGATTGGCCATTTGTAGAGGGGTCATTTCTACTTCTCCCTGGCCAATGCTAATGGAATAGATAGTACTAAACGCCCACCTGCCTTTGCCATAAATTCCATCATAATAATCAGATCCTGGTATATAGCCGCTGCGTGTATTGCCAAAATCAATAGGTAATTTTTGATCCAGACCAAAACTCACTACCATTTCTTTCCATTTATCCAATCCTATTCGTGAATCTTCAAAAGTTGATTCCGCAATATTTTGATTGATCATTTTTTTAAAAGCCAGGTAAAAATATTGATTGCTCGACTGTTTTATAGCTTCAAAAAGCGCATAATATCCCGGTGTCACATGATCCCCTATTTTACTGCCATCGCAATAGAAAGCAGTACTTGGTTTCAATACGCCCATTTGTTGCCCCACTAATGCCTGTATGATCTTAAAAATTGAACCGGGCATATAGCTCGACATTAAGGCTCTGTTGTACAATGGGTCAAGCGTGTCTTTTTGAAGTGCTTTAAAGGCTTCGCCCCGCTCTCTTCCCGTTAAAATATTTGGATTGTAATTCGGACTGCTTACCAATGCCAATACTTCACCACTCGCAGGTTCTATAGCAACAATGCTTCCTTTTTTATTTTGCATCAAACTTTCACCGTATTGCTGAAGTTTTATATCAAGTGTTGTGTATAGCTTTTCTCCTGAAACTGCAGTGGTATCGAAATTACCATCATTAAAAGGGCCTTTATCCCGATTCATCACATCTACCAGGATAAATTTTTTCCCCCTTTTACCCCTTAAGCTTTTTTCAAAATGTTTTTCCAGCCCGCTAATACCGATATAGTCACCTGATTTATAATACTTTTCTTTTTCTATCAAAGCTCTATTCACTTCGCCTGTATATCCCAGAATGTGTGCAGCAGAAGCATGGGGGTATTTACGCGTTGTTCTTATTTCTCCATAAAAACCAGGAAAATCAAAATTATGCTCTAAAAACTGTGTATAATCTTCAGCTGTTAATTGTTTTAAAAATATAGATGGCCTGTAACGCGAATATGCACTGATTTTTTGCATCCGCTTAATAAAATCTTCTTTTTCTATAGAAAGCAATCTGCAAAATTTCAATGTATCAAGGCTCCTCACCTGCTGTGGAATTACATATAGATCATAAACAGGATCATTTTGTACGATAAGGCGATCTTCCCTATCATAAATCAATCCTCGATTGGGATATAGTGTAATTTTTCGAATCACATTCTGACTGGCCAGGTCTTTATACGAATCGTCATAAATCTGTAGATAGAACAACTTTGCCAGAAAAGCTACAAGCACACTTACAAAAAAGAGCTGGATAAATATTTTTCTGTTTTTGTTCAGATCCACCTTTAAGTTCTAAGTTTATTTGGGGCAAAGAGTATAGCTGTAATTATAACCAATAAGGCTGAAAAGAAAGTACTTAGTATGATTTTTAACAGTGTATGGAAGAATTGATTGAAACTGAATACTTCCAGGAAAAAGTATAAAAAGTGGTGTAAAAAAATCAAAATCAGGCTGTAGTATAAAAACGATGTAAACCCAATACTTTTCACACTTAACATTTCTTCGGCATTGATATTAGATCGGGGCGAAAGCGATTTAAAAATAAAGGGGCGCATATATGCCAACCAGAGCATAGCAGCGGCATGCATTCCGGCAGTATTGCAGAAAAAATCCATAGCAAGTCCCACTGCAAAAGCATAAAACAAGATAGTAGTACGCGCTGTATTTAGTGGTAAGCTTAAAATGATGAGCGGATAGATGTATGGATTGATATACGCACTTAGCTCAAGATTATTGATGACCAATACTTGCATAATAAACAGGGCAATTAACTGGAGCAATTGTCTAATCATTGAGTGCTTCTAATTTCTTTTTTTCACTTTTAAATAAATAATTCACGACATACACATAGTGCAATCGGCTGAATTCAGTAAAGAGGTTTATTTTTATATCATAAAAATTACTTCCGTTGGGAATGCTGTAATCATCAACAATTCCAATTGGAACATCTTCAGGGAATACAGAGGAAAATCCACTGCTTAGTACGGTGTCTCCTTTCACAATATCCACATGGTTAGGTATTCCAATTAGTTCTGCCTGCCTGTTGCTGTATGCATTCCAGCTCACTGAGCCACTATAATTTGATCGTTTGATCTTGGCGCTGATGCGACAGTCTTTGTGCAAAACAGACATTACGGAAGCAAAATTTTCAGAAACATTGGTCACTATCCCCACTACACCTTTTGGACCAATTACGCCCATGTTTTTTTCTATTCCGTCTTTTCTGCCAATATCAAGGGTGATATAATTGTTGACCTTATCGGTACTGTTGTTGATCACTTTGGCGCTGATGTATTTATATATCTGTGGAGGATCAAACTCACAAATCTCTTTCTCAGGTTCAGGAATTCTGCCATGGGCATTGGGCAATTGAGAGTAAAGTCTTGCATTTTCTACCCGCAAACTGTCATTTACCCTTCCTAGGTACAAGTAAGAAATTGCATTGTCATAAGTTTTATAGACATTGCCGGTCACAAAATTCGCGCTGTTCAGAAAACTGCTGCGCTGATAGCTGTGAAAATTAATAACCAAAAAGAAGCAAAAGCCTTCCAAAAGCAGAAAAAGCAGGAATGTTCTGTATCTCTCAATAAATAGAAATAAGTTACGCATGCTTAATCAACTTAAAAATCACTCCTGCCATATTGTTAAATTATAATCTTTGATAAGCGCCTGAAAATAAGTTTTTCAGCAGGTTGAAATTGTATTCTATTATTTTTTCAGAAATCAGAATTTCATATCCGGAAGCATTAAGTTTCCGGCTTAAGCCATTAGGAATGAAAACTTCCCTATATTTTTCAATGCCTGACCTGTTCCTCTCACTACTGCTCTAAGCGGATCATCTGCAACATGTACCGGCAATTTTGTTTTTTGCGACAAACGCTTGTCAAGTCCTCTGATCAGAGCACCACCTCCTGTTAAGTACAGCCCGGTTTTATATATATCTGCTGCAAGTTCTGGAGGAGTATTTTCCAAGCCCCTTAGTACTGCCTCCTCAATTTTTGAGATGGATTTATCTATTGCATGCGCAATTTCCGAATAGGAAATATAAATTTGTTTGGGAATACCCGTCATCAAATCACGTCCGTTTACCGGGTAATCATCCGGTGGGTTTTCCAGTTCTGTGAGTGCCGAGCCAATATTTATCTTGATGTTTTCAGCTGTTCTTTCACCAATCATCATATTGTGCTGACGCCTCATAAAATCAATAATGTCAAGGGTAAATTCATCACCCGCAACCCTGATGGATTGGTCGCAGACAATTCCAGAAAGAGCAATTACAGCAATTTCAGTAGTTCCACCACCAATATCGATAATCATATTTCCCATCGGTTCTTCCACATCAATACCAATACCTATTGCCGCAGCCATCGGTTCATAAATCAAATAGACCTCGCGTGCTCCGGAATGTTCTGCCGAATCTTTTACAGCGCGTTTTTCTACTTCAGTAATTCCCGAAGGAATACAAATGACCATAGTGTATTGCGGAGAAATCAAAGGCGGTTTTTTGTAGATCATTTTGATCATTTCCTTGATCATATTTTCGGCAGCATTGAAATCTGCAATCACACCATCTTTCAGCGGACGCACTGTTTTAATATTTTCGTGGGTTTTCTCATGCATCTGCATGGCTTTCTTGCCCACGGCAATTACCTGGTTGGTTGTTCTGTCGATAGCTACAATAGACGGCTCATCAACTATAACTTTGCCATCGGCAATGATCAGCGTATTTGCTGTGCCCAAATCGATGGCTATTTCCTTATTAAAAAAATTGAATAATCCCATAATTTACTAAGCTACGACTTTATAAGAAAAATGTTTCTTTTTTTTGGTCAATGTTTAAAATGCCTTGTGCCTGTGAATACCATTGACAAGCCCTTTTCATCACAAGCATCAATAGATAATTGATCTTTTACCGATCCTCCCGGTTGAATCACGGATTTTATTCCGGCCTCGGCAGCAATTTCCACACAATCAGGAAAAGGGAAAAACGCATCGGAAGCCATTACGGCACCCGAAAGATCAAAGCCAAAGGCCTCTGCTTTGTGAATGGCCTGTTTGAGCGCATCTACCCTGGAGGTTTGCCCACAGCCCATTGAAAGCAACTGACTTCCTTTTGCCAGCACAATGGTGTTGGATTTCAAATGCTTCACCAAAATATTTGCAAACAACAAATCATCTACCTGCACTTGGTTGGGAGATAATTTGGTGACTGTTTTTAGGTCGGCTTCTGTTTCTCTTTTCACATCATAGTCTTGAACCAACATGCCATTCAAGCAAGATTTTACCTGCCTTTTGTAATTTACTTTTTGCTTTTGCTTCAGTACTATTCTGTTTTTCTTGGCTGTTAAAAGCTCAAGTGCTTCCGGCTCATAATCTGGCGCAATCAGTACTTCAAAAAACAATTTGCTGATTTCCTCGGCAGTCGCCACATCTACTTTTCTATTGCAGGACAAAATTCCGCCAAATGCAGAAACAGGATCACCTGCCAATGCATCTTTCCATGCCTCTAAAAGTGTACCTCTTGTGGCCACGCCACAGGCATTGGTATGTTTGATAACTACAAATGTGGTGTCGTTAAATTCCTGAATCAATGCCAATGCAGCATCAATATCCACCAAATTATTGTAGGAGAGTTCCTTGCCGTTTAATTTTTCAAACAAAGCATCCAATTCGCCAAAGTACAAACCTTGCTGATGTGGGTTTTCCCCATAGCGCAATACCTTGGCATTGTCCATGCTCAGCTTCAATTTATGGCCTTGCTCATTATCGCTGAAATAATTGAAAATTGCAGTATCGTAATGCGAGCTGATATCAAAAGCGGATTTGGCAAATGATTTTCTTTCATCAATAGAACTGCCTCCATCATTATTATCCAAAACCTCGAGCAAATTGGCATATTCACTTCTGGATGCAACTACCAATACATCCTTGAAATTTTTGGCCGCTGCACGAATCAATGAAATGCCGCCAATATCTATTTTCTCAATAATTTCCTGCTCTGTTCCCCCGGCAGCAACAGTTTGCTCAAAAGGATATAAATCCACAATGACCAAATCAATTTCAGGGATTTCGTATTCTTCCAATACTTCCACATCCGCTTGATTGTCCCTGCGGGAAAGAATGCCGCCAAATACTTTTGGGTGTAAAGTTTTTACCCTTCCGCCCAAAATACTGGGGTAACTGGTCAATTCTTCAACAGGCAAAACCTTTGCACCTTGTTTTTCAATAAAACTTTGTGTTCCTCCTGTCGAATATATTCTAATATTCAAATTCTTTAGCTGCTCAATTACAGGCTCTAATCCGTCTTTATGAAAAACAGATATAAGCGCAGATTTAATTTTTTTCAAGGGATATTATTTTTTGTTGTCAAAATATTTACAAAAGTACCAAAAAGCTGATTAGCAGAGGAGGGAAAGCAATAAAGAAGTGTGAATAAGATGAAATAGTTGTTGGGACCTCTTACTGATTTTATTTAGTGTCTGGTCGAAAAGCACCATAAATCTAAGATTCCATTAATTTTTCAA
>JBBDNB010000009.1 GCA_040877935.1 Chitinophagales bacterium | reverse complement strand
CGATTTCCAGGATGCATGGATACACATCTATAAATAAGTAAAAACAGGACATAGAAAATTAAAGCCCCGTCAAATAAATGACGGGGCTTTTTTAATTGTACGATCAAATTCAATCAATTGTATTATGAAAGAATTGACTCATGATTAATATTATTCAAATAAAGTTCTTAAATTCCTGTGCGAATAATCATCGGGTAATTTATTATTTAACATTAGCATTGCTTGGTTTCAGAAAATTCATACAAACAATTACTAGCAGCTCTGTCATCTATTACATGGAGTTTGACTCCCAATGGTGAAATGCTGACGGAGCAGAAGGGCTGGTCTGAATTTACAGGTCAAACAAAAGCAGAATACAAAGGCTTAGGTTGGATGGCAGCTGTACATCCTGATGACCTGGACAAGATCAAACAAAGCATAAGTGATTCGAATGAAATTAAATCACCTGTTTTTGAAGATCATTTGCGCATATTTAACAGAAAGGATGGGCGCTATCATTTATTACTGGTTAAGGGAATTCCAATATTTAATAAAGAAAACACTTTAGAAAAGTGGTTTGGTGCTTGCATAGATATCCAGGAATTAAAGGATAAGGAGCAATTGGCACGGTTTAATGAAGCGCGATACAGAAGGCTTTCTGATGTAACTGAAGAAGGTGTATGTGTAAGTAAAGATATGCGGATCGTTGAAGTAAATCGTGCTTTTGGCACCTTGTTTGGCTATGCTAAAGAAGAGTTGTACGGAAAAAATGTCTTGAATCTTGCATTTGATGAAGCCACTACCCGGCTGGTTTATAAGCACCTCAACCAGGGAATAGAAAAACCTTATGAAGGAGTGGGTATACGAAAAGACGGCACTAAATTTTATGCGCATATTTCTGGAAAAAATATTGAAGATGAAGGACAAAAATTCAGAGTGTCAATTATTAGGGATATTACAAAAGAAAAGGTATATCATCAAAAGATCATTGAGAGTGAACAGCGATTCAGGCAATTGATAGAACAAGCCCCATTTGCTATTGAAATATATAATACTGAAGGTTATTTAGAAGAAGCCAACAAAGAGTTTGAATCTGTTTGGAAACTCAAGCCCAGCGATTTGATAGGCACATACAATATCCTTGAATCAAGACATTTTTATGAACTGGGAATTCTTCCATATATTGAAAGAGCTTTTAAAGGAGAAATAATTGAAACCCCTGAATTTGAGTACGACCCCAGAGAAGATGGTCTGGATTCAGATGTGAGAAGATGGTTTAAAGCCAGGATGTATCCCATTTTTAAATCAGATAAAAATATTAAGAATATTGTTATAATGTATGAGGATATTTCTGATCAAAAGGAATCTGAAAAAGAAATTTTAAGTTCTTTCATAAGAGGCGAAGACAAGGAGAGACACCGCATAGCAAAAGAAATTCATGATGGACTGGCACAGTATCTCACTGCTGCAAACTTAAATTTAAACTCCATTAAGGCAGACACCCATCTTGAGAGCAAAAAAATGGCTCGTTTTGAACTCGGCCTCAAATTTTTACAACAAGCAATTGATGAAAGCAGAAGCATAGCACAGAATTTAATGCCCAAAGCAATAGAGGATTTTGGGCTTATATTATCCATAGAATCACTTATTAATAACATCAGCAAATCATTGCCGATAGAGCTTAATTTTTACCACAATTCTAAAAAGATTTCACTTGATGCCCAGGGAGAAATGAATTTGTACAGAATTACCCAGGAAGCAATAAACAATGCTTTAAAATATGCCAAACCAACTAAAATAATAGTCCAGCTTATTTGCCATAAAGATGAGCTTATATTTACAGTTGAAGATAATGGGAAAGGCTTTTTAACTGATAAGCTTAAATATGACCAAAATGGTTTGGGTTTAAGAAGTATAGCAAACCGGGTTAAAAGTATGAGTGGTAAGCTTGAGATAGATTCATCACCTGGGAAAGGAACATTAATAACAATTGCAATACCTTTAATCGATAAAAATAAAAACTATGAATATACTTTTGGTTGATGATCATCAAATTGTGAGAGATGGAATTAAATCTCTGTTTCTAGATGATGATAATGTAAATATTGTTTACGAGGCTGAAAATGGACAACAGGCTATAGAAAAAGTGAATGAGTCAAAAGATAATATTGACTTGATATTGATGGATATCAATATGCCAGTAATAGATGGCATAGAATGTACTGAAAAAATAAAGGCTGATTTTCCGGAAATGAAAATTTTAATCCTGAGTATGCTTAATGAAGATGAGCATATAAAAAAGGTATTAAAAGCTGGAGCCTCAGGCTATGTTCTTAAAAATTCCGGCAAAGAAGAATTGCTCAATGCCATCAATCATGTAAGCGAAGGCAAATTCTATTTTTCAGAAGATGCAACTAAATCTATTATGATGGATTTGATAGGGCAAAAAGGGAGGCGCGTTGAATCTGATTCAACTCTTGTTCCGCTCACAGACCGCGAACTTGAAGTATTGGAGTACATTGTGAAAGAATTTACCAACCAGGAAATAGCTGAAAAACTCTTTATCAGTGTAAGAACTGTCGATGCACACCGAAGAAATCTACTTGAGAAAGTAGGTGCCAGAAACACAGCAGGCCTGGTACGCTATGCTATGGAAAAAGAGCTGTTCAAAAGAAAAAAATAACTTAAAATAGGTGTTTATATTACTGTGGTAGGTGTTTTTGCCAATATGTAATATACTGCAAATGCCGATATCTTTTTTCAAGTACTTGTTTTACTTTGAGCAGATTATTGAAACAGGTGCTATGGGTAAAGTGATTTTTATTGGGAAAAACACGGCAGGTTCTCAAACTATTGTAGAATTAGCAGCCCAAATCGAAAATATTCAGCTCACTTCAATTTGGATACGTCAAAATACGTTTACCGATATTGAAATACCCGAAACAAATTTGTGTATCCTTAATTTGTCTGATTGGGATAGTGGAAATATGAAAATCCTGAAATTCATATCTGCCCGGCTACCTAAAACTATTCCATTGCTTGTAATAGGCACATACAAAGATCCTCAATTGATTGAGAAAATTTTAGCATCAGGTGCCACTGCTTATGTAGAACAACAAAAAGTATACCATACAATTGAGCAAAAAATCCGTGAACTCCTTGCTCAAAATTAGAGCAAAGTCTGTGTTAAAAACAAATTGAAATTGGTAAAAATACCGCAGTCCACTCCTTTAAAATGAGCGATAATTTTCAGTACTCATCTTCATCAAAAAAGAAGTCATCTGAAGTTGGATAATCTGGCCAGATATCTTCCATTCCTTCATAGATTTCACCTTCATCCTCGAGTTCCTGTAAGTTCTCAATCACCTCTACAGGAGCACCGGACCGAATGGCATAATCAATCAATTCGTCTTTCATAGATGGAAAAGGAGCATCTTCTAAATGTGACGCTAATTCTAATGTCCAGTACATAAATGCTGCTTTAAAATTTCCGCAAATATAGAATTTAATTTAAAACAGCAAAACGTTAAGCAAATTCTTTTGTTCAAAAATTGAAATAAATTTTCAAGGAATTAGTAAAAACCTTTATCCACGAGGCTTCCAGGGGATTTCAGGTGCATTGTTATTTTTTGCTATTTTTCTGGAAAGCACAAAAAGATAGTCGGAAAGTCGGTTGAGGTAGCTTAAAATCAACACATCCACTTTAGAATATTCCTGCAATCTAACAGCAGCGCGTTCTGCCCTGCGACACACACATCTTGCTATATGACAATGAGAAACTATAATATGCCCACCGGGTAAAATAAAATTGCGCATTGGACTGAGTTCTTGCTCCATTTCATCTATCCAAATTTCGAGCTGCTCAATGCTGTCAGCTTTTATTTTAGGAGGCTCAAATTTAGAATGTTCGGGGTCATTGGCCAATTGAGCCCCAATACTAAAAAGCACTTCCTGTACAATCAATAGATTTGCACTTTGTTGATCATCCTCACCCAAATGATCTCTCAACAATCCCAGGTAGCTGTTCAATTCATCAACAGTACCATAGCTTTCTATACGGAGGTCGGCTTTTGACACACGGCTTCCGCCCAGCAATGAGGTTTTTCCCTGATCTCCTTTTTTGGTATATATTTTCATATTTAAGCGATGCTTTCTTTTTGATCATCTGATGCCACTACACCATCTTTTAATCGAATGATTCTTTCTGCAAATTCAGCAATATCCTCTTCATGTGTCACCAGTATCACAGTATTGCCCTGCCGGTGGATTTCATTCAGGATTTCCATAATTTCTACAGAAGTCTTTGAATCCAGGTTTCCTGTGGGTTCATCTGCCAGTATAATTGATGGATTGTTGACCAATGCGCGCGCTATGGCTACTCTTTGTCTCTGCCCCCCTGAAAGTTCATTTGGTTTGTGGTCCATCCGGTCAGATAAACCAACCATATCCAAAACTTCCCTTGACCTGGCTTTGCGTTCTTTTTTCCCCATACCTTTATATATCATGGGCAGTTCTACATTTTCCAATGCATTTAGCCGGGGCAGCAGATTGAAAGTTTGAAAAACAAAACCAATCTCAATATTCCTGATTTCTGCCAGTTGCTCCTCGCTCAGGTTGCTCACATCTTTTCCATTGAGCAAATAAGTACCGGAACTTGCCGTATCCAGACAACCGAGAATATTCATCATAGTCGATTTTCCCGAGCCCGATGGCCCCATCAGTGCTACATATTCATTGCGTTCTATTTCCAGGTTTATGGATTTCAATGCAGGGATCATCAATTTACCAAGCTGGTAATTTTTATGGATGTCCTTTAATTGAATCACATTATTCATTGGGCTGAGAGAGTACTTTCGGCACTTTTATATAATCGGAATCTTTTTGCGGGGCGTTTTCCAAAGCTTGTTCTTTACTGATTTCCTGGCGAACTTCATCTGCTCTAAGCACATTTTCTACATCAGTAATATAGATTAGCGGCTCCACATTATCCAAATCCAGTTCGTTGAGCTTATCTACCATATTCAACATATTGCTCAAGTCAGATCTGATTTGTTCTTGTTCTGCTTCGGTTTTAAACTCAAGCCTTGCTAAAGTGGCTATATTCTGTATTAATTCCTTGTTGACTTCCATAGGTTTCGATTAAAGGGGTCTCAATTTTTTGACGCACTTCTTTTAATAATATATTGTAATCACTTGCTTCCATATTCTGTGTATAGACCGGTGCATGTACCTTTACGCGCAATACTCCCGGGCTTCCGCCAAATGTTTCAGCATGAAATAAAAAGCGATGCCAATTGTCTATAAAGGTAATGGGAACTATTGGCACTTTACATTCAATGGCCATTTTAAAAGGCCCGTTTTTAAAAGGCAACATTTCAGGAGGAGAGGGATTGGCCCTGCCTTCCGGAAAAATTATCACGTTGTACCCTTCTTCTAATCTCTTCTGTGTTGCCTTAAAGGCCTTGAAGGAACTCATGCGGTTTTCCCTGTCTACTGGAATATCCACTGTTTTAAAAAAATGGCCGAAAATAGGGATTTCTGCAAATTCCTTTTTAGCCATAAAACAAAATTTGGCGGGCAAAATAAAAGCGAAAAAAGGAATATCGAGAATAGAACTGTGGTTGGCACAGAGAATCACAGGTTGATTGGGATCAATAGGACTTTCAAATTCTACCTGGTAATAAACACCTGTAAAAGCCATAATGATATTGCCCCAGACTTTCCTCAGTCTGTTGGCTGCCGGATAAGTTTTTTCGCTGCGTAAAAGCAGCCAAAACAAAGGGAAAAGCAAGATCAAAGATCCTCCAAACACGAACCAGAAATAAATGCCCCAAAATTTACGAAGTATAATACTCTGTGATTTCATAATCCAAAGTTAAGAATTTTGTAATTTTAGCCGCATGGAAAGAGTTGTTAGTGGTGTGCGTCCTACAGGAAATATACATTTGGGAAACTATTTTGGTGCAATTAAGAACTTTGTAGCGCTTCAGGAGCAGTGTGAAACCTTCTTCTTTATTGCAGATTATCATGCACTTACAACACACCCCAATGCTTCAGAACTGCAAGATCGGATTAAAGAAACACTGGCGACTTACCTGGCCTGTGGACTCAATCCTGATAAAACTACGCTCTATATTCAAAGCCATATTCCTGAAATTCCTGAGCTCTATCTTATTTTCAATATGCTGGCACATTTAGGCGAACTGGAAAGATCCACTACTTTTAAGGATAAAGTCGCCAAACAGCAAAGCAATATCAATGCGGGTTTATTAACTTATCCGGTTTTAATGGCGGTGGATATTATTATTCACAGAGCAACGAAAGTTCCGGTAGGTAAAGATCAAGAGCAGCATCTGGAAATGACGCGCAATTTTGTCAATCGTTTCAATCATTTGTACGAAACCGATTTTTTTCCCGAACCAGAAGCTTTTAATTTTAATCAAGCCCTGGTAAAAGTGCCCGGCTTGGATGGCAAGGGAAAAATGGGTAAATCCGAGGGTGCAAACAATGCGGTGTATTTAATAGAAGATCCTAAAGCTATTCAAAAAAAGGTGATGCGTGCAGTTACAGATAGTGGGCCTAAAGAAAAAAACAGCCCGGTATCGGAACCTGTCGCAAATTTGTTTAAATTAATGGAATTGGTGTCAGAACCTGATGTATTGAATAATTTTAAGGAAGATTATGCCAATTGCAGTATTCGCTATGGTGATTTAAAAAAGCAATTGGCACAGGATATTATTAAATTCACCGATCCGCTGCGCAGCAAAATTCAATATTATCTAAAGGAAGAAGATCTGCTGAGAAGTATTGTACAAAAAGGTGCTGAAAAAGCACATGAAAGTGCGGGTGAAACACTTAGCGGAGTGAAAAAAATTATTGGTTTGAAAGCTCTATAAATTTAAGTTTTGAAAAACAACAACTCAATTAAACACATTGCTGTAGCAGGTAATATCGGTGCAGGAAAATCTACTTTGACCAAATTGCTTGCCAAGCATTTTGAATGGCAGGCACATTTCGAGGATGTGGAGAACAATCCCTATCTCAATGATTTTTACGAAGATATGCCGCGTTGGTCTTTCAATTTGCAGGTGTATTTCCTCAATTCTCGTTTTCAGCAAATCATTGAGATTCAAAACGGAGAAAAAACCGTAATTCAGGATAGAACCATATATGAGGATGCGAAGATATTTGCCCCCAACTTGCACTCTATGGGCTTGATGACTTCCCGGGATTTTGAAAACTACAGCAATCTGTTTCAGACGGTCAATTCATTGATCAAACCTCCAGATTTGATGATATACCTCAAAGCTTCCATTCCTACTTTGGTCAATCAAATTCAAAAGCGGGGCAGGGAATACGAGGAAAACTTGCGCTTGGATTATTTGAAAAGGCTAAACGAATACTACGAAAATTGGGTGAAGGAATACAAAGACGGCAAATTGCTGGTAATTGATGTGGACAATTGCAATTTCGCAGACGACCAAGAGCACCTGGGAGATGTAGTAAACAAAGTGAATGCTGAGCTTTTTGGGTTGTTTTAGACAGGGTAAATTTTAGCTCACTTTTAATTCCAAACTTTAGGCATTTATTTTTTAATGCGTCCTCGTCATATTCTCTGGAATGCACAAGATAAAATCTCCCAAAGCTTGATTCCCTTCTTCCAACTCCATTACAGATTCTTGCATTACGGAAGCAATATTCACAATTTTCAGATCGGGATTTTCCTGTAGTAAATACCAAATAATGCCTTCTTTGGAATTGCTGTGATAAGCTCCATTAAAATGTAAAAACAATTTTTGGGGTTCAAAATTTTCAAGAATAAAATGTGCCATGGTAGCATCTTTTAGCGCCTGTGCCTGCACCATCTGTTCGCTGCCGTGCCCCGCGCCCATTTCCAGCATAGCCTTGTAGGAGGGCAATTCCATATCAATCTCAAAGGGTAGGGGAGTCATCAATGCTTTGGCTTCATTGTTCAGTTTTTCCAAGGTTTCCATGCCTTTTTTATAAAGTAAGCTGGCATAGCGCCTCGGTACATTTGTAGCGATAAAAGGCAATTGTTTTTCATTGGCGAATTGAATCAGCGGTCGGTAATCCGTAGAATAATTGGGCCAAAGTTTGGCTTCTTTTTCGAAATTCTTCTCTGAGATCAAACCGGAAAGAAATTCATCCAAGATCAACTGATCGTCCGTTTCAAAAAACTCGGCACCAAGGATCAATTGGCTGTCCCTTGCTTCATACAAATCCTGAGATAATTCCAATTGCAGCCAATGGCAAATGGGGTTGTCGTGCAATTCCCCGAAAAAGACAATATCCGCTTCTGTCAATTTTTTCAGCATCTTGCCATAATCAACCGCCTTGCCTTTTTCATTGTAAAGTTGATAGGCCGGGTTTTCTTGGGCGGAAAGAGCATTATTCAGCAATGAAAGAATCAGAATAATAAATAGGGAATTTTTAAATCGCATTTGGGTGTGGTTTTATTAAACCTTCAAGGTTTTCAAAGACCTTGAAGGTTTCGTTCGGTAGTGTATTTAAATCAAGGAATCCATTTCTTAGGAAAGTTGGGCTTTCTCTTTTCCAGGAATGCATTGCGGCCTTCAATGGCCTCGTCAGTCATATAAGCAAGGCGGGTGGCTTCTCCGGCAAATACCTGCTGACCTACCATTCCATCATCGGTCAGGTTCATGGCAAATTTCAGCATTTTAATGGATGTAGGGGATTTACCAAGCACTTCCTGCGCCCATTCGTAGGC
The DNA here is from genome assembly GCA_040877935.1 of Chitinophagales bacterium. NCBI lineage: Bacteria > Pseudomonadati > Bacteroidota > Chitinophagia > Chitinophagales > Chitinophagales bacterium. The sequence goes on along the minus strand of JBBDNB010000009.1, from coordinate 29,292 downwards.
GGTATCCTCCAATTCATCGTGCGGAACCACTTGATTGACCATGCCCATTTCAAAGGCTTCCTGTGCGCTATAGTTGCGCCCCAAAAAGAAAATTTCGCGAGCTTTTTTCTGCCCCACCATTTTCGCCAGATAAGCAGAGCCATAACCACCATCAAAACTCGTTACGTCCGCATCTGTTTGTTTGAAAATGGCATGCTCCTTACTGGCCAATGTCATATCGCAAACTACATGCAAACTGTGTCCGCCACCTACGGCCCAACCGGGAACTACGGCAATCACCACTTTGGGCATAAAACGAATTAGGCGCTGTACTTCCAGTATATTCAGTCGGTGATAGCCATCATCGCCTACATAGCCCTGGTGGCCACGTGCTTTTTGATCGCCTCCGCTGCAAAAGGACCAGACACCGTCTTTGGAAGAAGGACCTTCCGCAGAAAGCAAAACCACACCTATGGAAGTGTCTTCCTGCGCATCGTAAAAAGCTTTGTACAGTTCTGCTGTGGTTTTGGGGCGAAAAGCATTTCGTATATCCGGGCGGTTAAAGGCAATGCGCGCCACACCATTGGCCTTTTTATAAGTAATGTCTTCAAACGCTATTGCGGTTTTCCAGTTGATTTTGGTCATATTGGTTTTTGCTTTCAAAGTTAGGTATTGTTGGGGTATTAATCCCTGAAGGTTATCTGAACATTTAGGGTTAGTACTGAAAAGGCTGCTTTGTTTTTAAACTAAACTTCAGTAATTTTCGTAAATATGAGTAAGGAAATGAAATACAAAATAGTGATCTACTGGAGTGAAGACGATAAGTCTTATATTGCTGAAGTGCCGGAACTGGCAGGGTGTATTTCGGATGGGGGAACTTACCAGGAAGCATTAAATAATGTAGAAGTTATAATAGAAGAGTGGATAGAAATAGCACGTCTGTTAAAAAGACCAATCCCCAAACCCAAAAAGAGAAGATTGATAGCCTAAGGTTCTAACTTTTAAAAGCTTGATTGATAGGTAGAGCACTAAATTCGTTAATTTTCAGTAAATTGAAACTAGAAAAATCAATTAAAATGGGAATCTCGTTCAAGGTAGATTTGACATTTGACCAAATCCTTTCAATTATTAAGCAATTATCAAATGAAAACTAAAGATGAAAATCAAAAGAAAGAATTCGATACCGTAAAAACGTTTCGAAAAATTAAAGATCGAATTTCAAAAGACTTAAAAGGAATGAGTTTTGAGGAAATTAAGGAATATTTAAAAAGAGAAAGTTCAAAGCTACAAACCAAGTAAGCACTACACACATCGGCTGGGGAAACTTACTGGGAAGCCCTAAATAATGTAGAAGTTATAATAGAAGAGTGGATAGAAACAGCACGTCTGTTAAAAAGACCAATCCCCAAACCCAAAAAGAGAAGATTGATAGCCTAAGATATTCTCTAATTATCAAATAGTGGACAGACAATCCTGCTTACAGCAGGTAAATCTAAGTTTTGACTACTTTGACAGCCCGAACTCCAATGGGTCATGACCCATTGGAAAAGCAAAACGAAAGCACCCAGAGCTAACATCTTTCCAAAAAAGATGTCAGCTCTTAGTTTAAATCTCACTTAAACAATCGCACCATTTCTAGCAGTTCTTTCCTGTAGTTTTTCTGTACCGGAATCTCTTTTCCAGCCACTACTACATACAGCTCGTTCACGGTTTCAAGGTGCTGGGTATTGATGGCGTAGCTTCTATGAACTTTTACAAAATCGGAATTGGGATTTTCCTGAATGAAATTGCCGAGTTTTTCGCGAATCACAAATTTCTTTTGCGGAGTGTAAATACTTAAATACACATTGTCGCTTTCAATGTAGAGAATGTCGTTGAAATTAATTTTATGGAACAAATGCCCGTCTTTAATCAATGCGAATTTTCTTTGTTTTGGGCTATTGTTTTGTCGGGGAAAATTGCCCTGCGAGCGGTAATTATTAATGGCAATTTCTATAGAGCTGTACAAGTCTTTCTCCGAAAAAGGTTTTACCAGGTAAGCTGCCGGATTGACCTTTTTTGATCGGTTCAATGTGTTTTCATCACTGTAGGCAGTAAGGAATATAAAAGGAGTTTTAAAGCTATTGTTGATTTCTGCTGCAAGGTCAATTCCGTCTTTGCGGCCTTCTATGGTAATATCCAAAATCAACAGATCGGGAGCCTCTTTTTTTATCAGCGCAATGGCATCATCGAAATTGCGTACAGGTCTTAATGCCTCATAACCGATTTGCTTCAAAGTGGAATAAATACTTTCGGCTATGATCAGGTCGTCTTCAACAATTCCTATTTTCAATTTTTCAGCCATTGTTTTCAATTATTACGGGATTTTCAGCTTTTTTGAAGGTAAATATAAATTTACTAATAATTTCATTTGAATACTCCACTTTTGCACCTATCTGGCTGGAGAGCAATTGGATAAGTCGCAATCCCAGGGTTTCGGGGTTGTTCAGTTGAGCTGAGGATTTGAGGCCGGGGCCATTGTCACTATAGCTGATGTGCAAATTTTGTTTCGATTCGATTTTACCAGAAGTAACAGGTTTTTTGCTTCTTACTTTAATGGTGATTTCTCCCGTATTTTTTCCCTTAAAAGCATATTTAAAGGAATTGGTCAACAATTCATTGAAAATCAATCCCAGTGGAACAGCAATATCGATAGGGAGATAAATTTGGGGCATATTGATTTGGATTTCCACCTGCGTATCAAGTGGGTACATGGATTGGATTTGCTTGCAGAGATCTTCTGTAAAATTTTTCAATTCAACCTTTTCTACGCCCTCGTTTTGATAGAGTTTTTGATGGACCATTGCTATGGAATGCACCCTGTTCTGACTTTCCCTGATGGCGTTTTTTGCTCTGTCGTCAGTAATGTCAGAACTTTGCAGCATAAGCAAACTGGATATGGTCTGTAGATTGTTTTTTACCCGATGGTGAATTTCCTTGAGTAGCACTCCTTTTTGTAGCAACAATTCTTCCTTTTCGGAAAGGGTCTGCTCTACAATATTTTTTTGATGTTCAATTTCACGGGTTCTTTCTTTTACAGTGGTTTCAAGTTTTAGGTTTTGCTCCTTCAAAACTTTCTCCCTTGTTTTTACAATAAATAGGAGCGCACCTATAATACCTATAGCAGCCAGCAATTGAAACCACCAGGTTTGCCACCACGGAGGCAGAATGGAAAAAGAAAAAACTATCGGCTCATCACTTTCAATACCATCTTTGTTGAGGGCTTTTGCCAAAAAAGTATAATTTTCGCCAGGGCTAATATTGGAATAGGTAATTTCATTGTTTTTGCCCGGAACAGACCATGTTTTGTCTTGTCCTTTTAGCATAAAGCTGTACCTGACATCTTGTGTGGTAAGGGCCTGAATGTCAAATGTAAGGTGGTTTTGTTTATAGGGCAGTTCAAGATGGATGGGCAATTGGCTGAATACATTTATGGAATCGGTAAAGGCTGACCAATCCACAGCTTCGAAAAACAGGCGCAAATTGGTCAATTGTATTTTTGGAGGGATGTTTTTTTTGGATATTTTTTTGTTGTCCAATAGCCAAAGGCCATTTGAGGAGCCCAGGAATATTTGCTTATCATTTGCCGGAACAATGGCATTTTGATTAATCCCCGATGGGATAAAACCGTCTTTTTCCGTGAATTGCTGTGTTTTTATTATTTCAAAATTTGTATCAAACAAAAGTCTGGAAAGTCCTTTTTCGCTGCCCAGCCACAGGCAATGTTCTGCCTCATCCCATAGCAATGCGGTATTAAAAATTGAGCGTCTGTTGAGTGCTTTAGAATAATTGTACACCTCATTCCCATCATATCTGAAAAGTCCATTTTCCAGCGTGCTCCAAAAAATATTTCCTTGAGCATCCTCTGTAATTGACCAAATGGATTTTCCGGTTTCCTCATTTTTTGTCAAAGGCTGAAAATCTTTTCCATCAAATTTCACGATGCCTTTGTCATGCGTCCCTATCCAGATATTTGATTTTTGGTCTTCAAATAGGCTCAATATTTTATTGCTGATAAACCCGCTGTCGATCTGGTAGCAAGTGCCTTTTAATGCATCATTTTTGATTTCCCCTGAATTGAACTTGAACAGCCCCGATCCATAGCTAGCTATCCAGGTATTGCCCTTTGAATCATGCAAAATCTTTGTAGGGCTGACCAGTTTATTTCCAGCAATTTCCTTTATGCTCGTTTGAATCCTGTAGGTATCATTTTTTCTTTCCAGAACATAAACAGCACTGTGGGTGCAAATCCAAATCAGCCCATTTGTATCTATTGCTAAATCAACAATATTGGTGTTTTCCAACTCATCGATGCCATTGATCTTTTCAAACAGTGGATTGCTTTGAGAATTGTATGTAAAAAGCCCTTCGCTGCTGCCCACCCAAAATATTTTGTCAGCAATATCTGCTTCTATACAAGTGATGTTTTTGCTGCTCAGGCCATCGCTAGCAGTAAAGTTGATGAATGCCTCACTAGAAAGCATATCAATTCCACCGCCCAAGGTGCCACTCCAAATATTCCCCTCATAGTCGCACATCACCGTTTGGACAATATTTACCGAGAGCCCTTCCTGTTCGCCATATAGCTGAAAACTGTCTTTTTTGTATTTCAACAGCCCGTGATCGCTTGCCATCCAAATATTTCCTTCCCCATCTTGCGTCAAACCTCCAATGAAGTCATTTTCAGCAGGCATGGGCAATTTAATTTTGCGGATGGAATCATTTTTATCGATCAAAAGCAATCCATCGCCAACCGAGCCAAACCATACCTGCCCACTTTTATCGGTTAGGGAAGAAAAGTAAGCATTGTCTTTAATAGTAGAATCATTGTAAACAGTAATGCGATCATTAAAAATAGATGCTACTCCCTTTGCAGTGCCAAGCCAGATTTTTCCACTATGATCCTGTGTGATGGTATATATTTCATTTGTGGGCAATCCTTGCTCCCTTGTGATCGATTTGAAATTTTCTCCATCAAAGAGAATAAGCCCGGCATCCTGTGTGGCAATCCAGGTTGTATTTTTCCTATCCATGTAAATGCAAAATACAACGCCATTCGTCAATCCATTTTCTTGCGAATAGTTTTTGAATTGCTTGCCATCAAAAATAGAAAGTCCTGCTGCTGTGGCAATCCATATCCGACCTTGCTTGTCTTGGTTGATATAGGTGGCATCGTTGCTTATCAATCCGTCCTTTTTGGTGAAATTTAAGAAACTATTGCCGTCAAAGCGGCTGACACCTCCTCCCTGCGTGGCAAACCAGATATATCCTTTTTTGTCCTGGAAAATGTGATTGATACTGGAGCTGCCAATACCATCGGTAGCGGTATAGTTTTTAAAACTGTATTGTTTGGCATAGCTCGAAAAACCCAATATTCCCACAAAAAAATACAGTACAACAAGTAGGCGCGTATTTTTAAAAGAGGGGAAATAGATTTTAAAACCGGAATAGCATTGCCGCATGGTTCTTGCTTTACCGAACAAAAAGTTTTTTCCTTACTTGTCCCCGGTTGGTATCTATCAGCACGAGGTAAATGCCTGTTTTCAAATTGTCAAGGGGAATGGAATGCAGATTTGAATTGGAGGGCAGCAATTTGCGCAACACTTCTTTTCCCGGCAAATCAAAGACCTGAATGGCCTTAACTTGAACATGGGCATCGGTATTAATATAGACCACATCAGTAGCGGGATTGGGATAAATATTGACATACAGATCCAGTGCATCGAAATTGACCAGAACAGTACTTGTATCATTGTTCTGCGTGGTATCGTTGTCCAATGTATCTATTGGGTTGTTAACCGTGTCAATAATGCTGGTGTCAATGATTGTCACCGCACTTCCTTTCCTGATATTGGAGCGGGTGGTATTGACAGTACGGGCAACCGGAGAACAGGAAATGCCCCAATGCACATCCACTAAATATTCTGCATCGGGAAAAGAGGAATAACTGATATCGGTGAATGTTGAATTGGTGCCGGGGACCAGTCCTATTTGCGTGAAATTTCCATTGCCAAAATTGTCGCGGTAAACATTGAACTCAGTCACCGGGTTGGTACTGCTTTCAATTTGGTAAAAAGTCCACTGCAAATTCCCGTTGCCCAAATTTTGCAGGTGAATTGAATTGTGATAAGGACTTAAGTCCGATTCTACACCACAGGTATCCAATACCGAAATTTTATAGCGATAGGAAGTTGCATTGGGGTTGGCATCATAATCATGATATTCGCTTAATGAATCCCTATGTTTACCAGCAATTTTAGTATAAACCCCTGTTGTAGTTTCCCTATAAATCAGGAAGCTGTCAATAAATGACTTATCCATTGGTTTGCCCCAGATCACAATATTGTGGTTGCTGCTGGAATCAACGGTCACCAGGCAGATGGGCGTGTAGGGCGGTTGTACCCGCTCAATATTTTTCTGCATGGGAATGCTGTAGCCACAGCTATCGGTAAAGGCTTTTACGGATAGCACACCACCTTGCCCATTGGATATTACAGTAATGGAAGCAGAATCGGAACTGCCTGTCCAGCCCGGTGGCAATGTCCATTCGTAATAATCTACTACTGGGTTTAAAGGAACAGAATAAGTCAATGTTTCTCCCGGGCAGCGTGTAGTAGCACTTCCAATGATGCTGTCGGGCTGTGCCGTTTGGCAAATATAAATGCGCGCGATGCCGTTTCGCGGGATGCCGTTGTATTCATTGAATCCTCCAACAATAATGACTCTATTGTCATTTTGCAAGGAAACATCCAGAACACTGTTGTCAGGGCCAGTACCGGGATTAAAATCAGGAATGGAAAGTCCAAAAGTGTCGATCAGGGCTATATGGTTGGCCGTTTGAGATTGGTAATCCGTAAAAAGCCCTCCAAAGAAATAGGCATCATTTATACCGTCATGGTTTCTATCAACAGTCAGTATTTTTTTCACTTCCCTATTAAAGCCCAAACCGTAAACATGCGAACCATTAAGGGTGCCGCTTGGATTCAATCGGGCATATCTGTTTACCGAAGCAGAATTATAGGATGAAAAGTTGCCGACAATAGCAATCGTCCCGTCCTTTAGAATATCAACATCAAATACAACCCTGCTCGGCCCCCAGCCTGTGGTGAAAGTAGAGTCCATGGATCCGTCAGGGTTTAGGCGCAGCAATCTTATATTGGCACTGGTCATGCTGTGTATTACGGAAAAATCACCACCAATTAAAATTTGTCCTGTTCCGGGGTAAATGTCAATATCCTCTACGGAGGAATTAAGCGTAGTCCCGATATTAAAACTATTGTCAAAACTCCCATCGGTATTAAGCCTTACTAAATTATTGCTGGTATTTCCATCGAAAGAGTTAAAATCCCCACCTACCAATATTTTTCCATCGTCCTGTATTGCAATGCATTTGACCCTATCATTAAAACCGCTTCCGGTATTGAACCCTGAATCTATTGAGCCATCGGGGTTGATCCGGACTATTCCGTTTGCAATTGTACCATTATAGGCAGTAAAAACCCCTCCCAATATGATTTTTTGGTCTGCTTGTACTGCGCTTGTTATTACAACATTGTCAATGCCTGTTCCGCTTACAAAACTGCTGTCAACAGAGCCGTTGGGGTTTAGTCTTGCCAGGAAGCGGGTCGGAAATCCATTGTAATCCGTGAATTGCCCGCCTATGATAATCCGGCCATCTGCCTGTATTGTGGAAGTAAGTATGACATCATTAAATCCCGTTCCGGGATCAAAGCTCAGGTCAAGTGTCCCGGGCTGCGCATGTGACAGAAAATAAATGCAGGAAAGCAGTATGAATATCTGAAATGTTTTCATATAAGCAGCTATAGATAAATTAAGTCAAGTCAAGGAATCCTGGTAAAACCAAAGAGGGTACAACAGCCGCTTAACATCATTTCTCAATATCCAGAATAGCTCTAAAAATAAGTAATATATTTTAATTGCTGAAATCCTATATAACTTAATAAGCTTTACCGTAAAACAAATCACGGTTTTCAGGGATAGGTATACCCTGAATTTGCCCAACTCAACAATATTACCGGGCTTCTCAACATAAATCCCATAGCAGACAACAATTACTTGCCGATCAGTTTTTATCCCTGTTAATTTGAATTAAGATAAAAAGTTATTTCCGTGGAATATTCTGTAAAAACAAGCAATAGCGTGATTGAGTCCAATGGGCGGGATAATACAATATATAAGCACCTGTCAATTCTATCCAAGCGGGAAACGGAAATACTCGCTAAAGTAGCAAATGGAAGTACCACTAGAGAAATTGCAAATGTATTGTATATCAGTGTCAATACAGTGGAAACCCATCGCAGGAATATCATAAAGAAGATGAAAGCAAAAAATATTGTGCATGCGGCTGTTATGGCGATAAGGAAGGGGTTGATAGCATAGAAAAATCACGGTTTACGGGGATTGTGCGAATTGTTGGAATAATTCAATTTTGGACAATCATTAATATGAAGTTCGGTCGTCTGTTTTAATTTTTAAAATAATCATCATGAAAAAAAAATTGTTGTTATCCTTATCAATAGGAATTATCATCTTCTTTTTTTCCTCCTGTGACAAGTGTACAGACGTTGATTGTCAATTCGGTATTTGTGAGGATGGCATTTGTGAATGCTTTTCCGGCTATTATGGTGATCGTTGCCAGTACATAGATTGTGATTATTATCAATACCCGGGAACAGGCGGTTGTACTAACAGCGGATATTATCCTGTATCGTCAAGCACTTGCTGCCCGGAAGGGTCGCCTTATTATTGTCCAGTTGACACTAAATGTTATTCCTCCTGTAGTGCAGCAGATAATGCCTGTGGCTCTACAACTATAAGCAAGGCTAATTTGTCATCAAGTGGCGGAGGTGGAGGTGGAGGTGGAGGCGGAGGAGGTGGCTGCCTCTATTCCTATCACCAATATACAGGAACACATAATTGCAACAGTGGGTACTACCCTGCTGCACAAGGTGCTTGCTGTCCGGAAAGCAGCCCCTTTTATTGTTCGGTGAACAATAAGTGCTATTCTACCTGCGAAGCTGCAACAACAGCATGTGGTCTTATAACGGTTAACCGGGCAAATCTTTCAGGCGGTGGGGGCGGTAGCACTTCCGGTTACAACTGTTCAGGCGGAACATGCTCTTACGTAAGTAGTGGTGCGACCTATTCATCGCTGTCTGCCTGTCAGAATAGTTGTGTCAGCAGCACCGGGCAATTGATGATCTGGACCTCAAATACACAACCGTGCTCTGCAGGTGCAGGCAGCACTATTTCTGTTTACGTGAATGGTTCATATGTGGGCGGGCTATCCAATTACTACAATTCTGCACCTTCATGCGGAGCATCGGGAGCTATAACAAAGACTTATTCACCCGGCACTTATTCGGTGTCTGCTACATGCGGTACGAATTCATGGTCTCCGGGAACCATTCAAGTAGTAGCAGGTGGATGTTCTAAATATAATTTATACTAACAATATGAAGTTGCTTACTCTTTTTGGGCTTGTCTTTTATCTATTAATGGCTTCAGCTTGTAAAAAAGAATCTGAGCCAGAACCTCATTTAATTGTTGGGACCTGGTACATAATTAAGGTCGAGAAGCAAAGTGATTCACAGCCATGGACAGAGGAAAACCGACCATGCAGGCTTGATGATAGTGATGAATATGTCGATGGTGGTGAGCTTATTATGTATAGCGGTGATTTATGGTGTACCGGTGCTACCGCTGGTATTAGATATGGTACCTGGCGCTTATCGTCAGATGAGCGTACCGTCATCTATACTTATGATGGCATTGACGGTGAATATATAAGCACCGTACAGGAGCTAACTGACGACACAATGACGCTCTCTTTTAATACAGGAGCTAGTGGAAATGAGCAAATAAGGGAAATATGGATAAAATAATAAAAATTATAACTATGAACTTTAAAAAATTTCTGGCTACAGCAAAATACATTGTCATAATATCATTTATGGCAATACTACAAAGCTTTGTATTTTATGAATCTGTAGGCTTCAATAAAGTACATTCAGAAGCTGGCGAACGCTACCCTGCCTTGCAATATGAATGGAGCAATTGGGCTACAACTTCTTGCTATAGAGGTATTAGATACCGAGTAAAGAGAGATTCCTACCCTGGTAAGTGGTACATAGAGTTCAAGAATATTTATCAGGCAGAGCTTACCATGTCTGTTGAAATAGTTGATGGCTATGCAGCGGAACGTTTTTCCATTTCTTCAGGGGATTCAAGAAAACGCTCTTACTGGTTAAATGATAAAAATGCAAATAATATTGAATTCTATATAAATAAAGTGAAATTTAATGACAGGTCATGGGGTGGGACTTATGCAGATTGCGATCATTAATAGTAAACAATTTTTAACCTTAAATAAATAGTGAAACAATGAATACGAGATATTTTTTCCTGTTAACTTTTTTCTTCCTGGCTATAATTATTCAGGGTTGTAAAAAGGATGATGACAACGATAATGACGATCAACATAACTTACCTCAGGTTGAAATTACTGACGCCAATAGCCTGAGCGCGAATCTCACATTGGATGGTGCCATACGCAAAAGCGGTGACATCCCTGAACCATCAGGTGGCGGTACTTATGGCAAAAATCTGGAAGTGCTTACCCCTGAAATTGTTTTAAGCCCGGATGATTATAAAATGGAATTGAGCATTGAATCGGATGGTGTTGCTAAAATCATCTATCTGCAAATTGATGGTGCGGATGAACATTTTGAAATTACCATTGATGCTAACGGTAATAGTGTATTTAAAAATAGCAATTTAGCGGCTAATGCCAGAACTGATAGAACAATTTGTATGTGTGTTCCGGACGGCCAATGTAATGGTGGTTTTATAGCCACTCCTTATGTTCCCCAAGAATTGGTTGCCCCCGCTACTGTACAGATATATGAGCCTCCCTTACAAGGCAATGTGCCGGATTTGAGCCACCTGATGAATATTGGTTCCTGGTCGGCTAAACGGCCTATAGTGATTCGAGTGAAAAAGGAGGATAACAATACCGGTGGAGGCGGTAGTTGCGGTTCAACGGTTAGCGATATTGACGGTAATGTTTATGAAGTTGTAAAAATAGGAAGTCAATGCTGGATGGCTGAAAACCTGAACACTTCAAAGTATAATGATGGTAGCCCAATTCAAAATGTTACCGATGGATATGACTGGATAAATCAAACGTCTGGCGCATGGGTCTACTATGACAATGATAACAGTTATGAGGATACTTATGGGAAGCTTTACAACTGGCATGCCGTTAATACGGGTAAGCTTTGCCCCTCCGGATGGCACATTCCGACTAATTTAGAATGGAATGAGTTAATAGACCATTTGGGCGGGTCAGGTGTAGCTGGTGGAAAGATGAAATCAACTTCATCTTTATGGGAATCACCCAATACAGGGGCCGGCAATGAAAGCGGATTCGCTGGATTACCTGGGGGGTATCGTGATGGAGCCTCTTATAATAATGGAGAATTTTATTCGATAAATATTAATACAGCTTGGTGGAGTTCAAGTGCTCAGGGAAACACAGATCCAAGAGGATGGTTTTTCCAATTAAAATATACTCACGAAAGCATACTCTCAAATTACTTTTTTAACGAAGGTGGTAATTCCTGCCGATGTGTTAAAGATTAACAATAAATAAAAATATAATACAATGAAAACTAAACTAATATCCTTTGCATTGGGGCTTTTAACATGCTCTCTGACAAGCTTTGCCCAACAATCATCCATTTCCTCAGGAGGAGATGCTTCAGGATCTGGAGGTACCGTAGCCTATTCTGTCGGTCAGGTAGTTTACACTGCTAATACTACCCCTGAAGGCACTGTAGCCCGAGGCGTACAACAACCCTATGAAATCTTTGAAATAACGGGAATTGACGATATGAAATTAAGTAGTTCCATCTCCGTATTTCCCAACCCGGTTTCAAATATCCTGATACTTGAAATGGATGATTTTCCAGCAAGTGAACTGACTTATCAATTATTTGACCTTCAGGGAAAATTATTGATAAGTAATGAGATCAATGATAGGCAAACGCAAATTGACATTACTGAACTACCCCTTGCAAGCTACATACTTCGGGTAGTAAAGGACAGGAAAAACATTCAATCATTTAAAATCATCAAAAACCAATAATCATGAAAAGGATAATCATTATTATAACCGCCCTTATATTGTGCTCAACTTTATCCGCCCAGCCTCAAAAAATGAGCTACCAGGCAGTAGTCAGAAAGGCGGACAATAGCCTGGCTGCTAATGCAACGATCGGAATGCGGATCAGTATTCTGCAAGGTTCTGCCACCGGAACGGCCGTTTATGTAGAAACACAAACCTCTTCTTCCAACGATAATGGATTAGTAACACTGGAAATTGGCGGGGGTAATGTGCAAAGCGGTGATTTCTCAACAATTGACTGGGCAAACGGTCCATATTTCATCAAAACGGAAACGGATCCCAATGGTGGAACAAATTATTCCATCAGCGGTACGAGCCAATTGTTAAGTGTACCCTATGCCCTTTATGCCGAAGCTTCCGGCACACCCGGCCCGGCAGGTGTTGATGGTGTTGGTGTAGTTAGTACTATTGACAATGGTGACGGTACATTTACCATCAATTATTCTGATAATACTTCTTTTACTTCTGGTGATTTGACAGGACCTCAAGGTCCTACTGGCAACACCTCGGCAGCCAATACACCCTATAACAACACCAGTTCAAATATCCCAAACAATCCAGGCAACGTGCAAGATGCGATTGACGAGAACGATGCACGCTTGGATGCGCTTGAAAATTTTGTGGTGGCAAGGGCTGAAGGGATAAATAATCAAAATACGACTATACCACATAACCAGGTAACGCTGGCAACTTTTCCCAATGAAAACTTTGATACACACAATGCCTATAATCCAACTGCGGGAGTTTTTATTTGCCCGGTGGCAGGCTATTATGAAGTAAAATCAAGGGTAGTTTTTGATACCCAGACCTGGAGTATTGGTGCACAGCCTCATGTTCAATACCGTGTAAATGGAACTACTGTGGCACAGCTTGATAATGACAGTAGGGATGCTGGGCAAACCGCTCGAGTTTTCTTAAGCGGAAGTGACATTGTCTATTTAAACCAGGGCGATCAGTTGAGCATACATGTTTTTCAGACTACTGGAGCTAATTCTACTTTGATGGGAGGCTCAACCCACATGTCTGTTCATTTAATCGGTAAGTAATAGAAATTCTTAAGAGAAAAACTCAATTATCATGAAAAACAAACCAATCCTATTCGTAGCTTTTTTAGCGCTTGTTATCTATATGATGGCAGGATGTAAAAAAGATGACAATTCCAATGACATATCAACAGGAGGGGAAACCATTCATGTAACGGTGTTGAATGAAACCGGTATGCCGGTGAACGGGGCTACCGTTTCATCCGGTAGTTCGAATGCTGTAACGGGGGGAGATGGTAAGGCCACTATTAATAATGCTTCTCTCGATGGTGAAAAATATAAGATCAAAGTAGAGAAAGACGGATATTTTCCTGGGTACAGGAATGTGATGAAAATTGATGGCGATGGAGCATTGTATGCTAAAGTGAAATTAATTGAACAACAGGTATTGGGCAGCGTGGATGCCAATACCGCAGCTACGCTACCAGGTGATAAATTTAAAGTTGAGCTAAATGGGCAGGGCTTTTCCGGTCTAAATGGTGAATCCGTTAGTGGCACTATTACCGTTCATGCACGCTATGTAAGGGCTGATAATTTGGAATTGCTGGCGGAATTAATGCCCGGTGGGGATTTTTCCGCTATTGATCAGAATGGTGGCGAAGGTATTTTAGAATCCTATGGGTTCACTGCCATAGAGTTTAGGGATGAGTCTGGCAATCGTGTAGTGCCAAATACATCAAGCGCAGAGGTTGTTATTGATGTCCCTCAGGAAGCAATGGACCGTATTAATACCAATGGTGCAGATTTCTGGGCTTTTAACGATGAAAGTCTTGAATGGGGTTTTGGAGGTGGTGTTTCCCTAAATGGTAATGAAGTGACGATGCCCGTAACCGCGTCTGTATTTGGAAACTGCGACAAGATGACCAGTAGCGCAACATTAGAAGCCCGTTTTTATTGTAATACCACCGATAATCCGCTCAAAGGAAAAACCGTACAGTTGCGGGGAGATTTGGGATATGCCATGATATACACTACAGAAACAAATGACAATGGTGAAGTATTGGTTCAGGTGGGTATTCCTGCTTCGGGAGGCACTTATCAAATGACTGTTGAAGGTTGCACTATGCCTGTAACTTTCTCAGCCGACCAAACCACTGATCTTGGAGAGGTGGATGCATGTGATGATTGCAGTGGTGGTAGCGCTAACGGTAACCAAGTCACCATTAACGGTACAACAGTACAAATAAATAATCCTGCTGGATGGGAATTAGATACATTATCTGGTCCTCCTGATTCTGTATTTCTCTATTTGGAACTTTCTTCTGATAGTGGAGTTACGGTTGGCGACTTTTCATACTACTGGGGCTTCGACCTTTACCTCGGCAACAATCCAACTATAACAGGGAGTTATCAAGTTACGCCCAATAGCCTTACTTCCGTTGGCTTTGTTGACTTTGAACAGATAGTATCCCCTTATCATGCACCAGACAGCGATTGTGAAGGCACTGGAACGGTGAATATCACGGGGTATTCCAACAATATCGTATCCGGGAATTATAACCTTAATGTGCCAACATCAAGCTGTTGTCCTTCATGTGGTGTTTCGACTATTCAGCTTAACGGAACCTTTGAATTGGAACCTTATCAATGATCAATTTTCTGGCTTGAGAAAAGCTTATAGCTTATGAGAATACTAATCTTGATTTTTTTAACCTGTGCTTTACTTTTTGCATACGGATGCAAAAAAGAAGAAGCCCTCTACACATGTATCAGCGGCAATTGTGTAGAAACCGATAATGGTGATTATGCCTCCAAGGAAGATTGTCAAAGCTTTTGTAGGGCATGGGGAGATATTTTGGTGTGGACTTCGATAGACAATCCTTGTCCCGGAGCTATTTTATTTGATAAGCAAATTGAAGTTTTTCTTGATGGTAGTTCTATTGGTACAATTACGGAGAATTATCAGTCAGCTCCACTATGCGGATCAAGTGGAACTTTAACTAAAGAATACCCGGTTGGCACCTACAATCTTACGGCAAAGTGCTCTTATGATGAGAATACTACCTGGGGGCCTTTCAATGTAACTATAAATGAAGGCAGTTGCACCAGGTTTGAAATTTCTGAAACAGTGGGCGGCCCTTATGCCTGTATCAATGGAAACTGCAGCTCCGATCCTTCCGGTACTTATGCCACGCTTTCAGATTGCCAAAACGAATGCAGCACCGTTACATGTCCGTCCTCCGTTTCTGATATTGACGGCAATACCTACCTGGTAGTGAGAATAGGCAACCAATGCTGGACCGCTTCCAACCTGAAAACTTTAAAATACCGGGACGGAACCGACATTCCCAATATTCCGGACGATAACCAATGGATAGCAACGAGTTCGGGAGCCTGGTGCTATTACGATAACAATAGCAGCAACAATACACCTTATGGTAAATTGTACAACTGGGATGCCATTAACGACAGTCGGGGAATATGCCCCACCGGATGGCATGTACCCACTGATGCGGAATGGAGCGAAATGACCTCGTTTATTTCCTCCGTAACCGGCAATGAACCGGGCAATTACCTGAAAACCACTACCGGATGGCAAAACAGTGGAAACGGCAACGATCAATATGACTTTTCAGCCTACCCTGCCGGCAACCGATTTGCTTCACTATTCGAAGACAAAGGCGAGCTGGCATTATGGTGGACTGCTACGGATTATGATGGCTTTAATGCCCGAACCCGAATGATAGACTATAGTAGTAGCTACGTTTTTAGGGATTTTGAAAACCATTGGAACGGCCTCTCGTGTAGGTGCGTGATGGATTAATTTAAAAATTAAAATGTTATGAAAAAAGCAATAGGTTTTATCTGGATTTTAATATTTTTTGGAGTTTTTTTGCATGCAAAAACACCTGATTTTGAGTGGGTATACCAATTAGATAATCAAAGTCATCACCCCCCTTCTATCACTACTGATGAGGCAGGAAATTTATATGTTGCTGGTTCATTTCACGGTACAGTCCAGTTTGGCCCGAGCACAATTACCGCAAGTGGTTCACCTGACGCTTATGTCCTAAAAATGGATTCAAATAGCAATATAATTTGGGTCCGACACATAGTAGGTAGCCCGGTTTATTATATTAATGCGACACCAAGTGTATATATTAATTCTGTTGGCACTGATAATCAAGGTAATATCATAGTTGGAGGAGACTTTAACGCAAAAATTGAGTTTTTTCAAATTGCTTCATTAACAACATCTGGCGATTTCGATGGTTTTATTTTGAAGTTAGATGATAACGGCAACTATTTATGGAGTACAAACTTTGGTTCATTGAATTCACCCGAATACAATAGTAATAAATCAGTTGTAATGGATAATTATGGCAATATCTTTGCGACTGGTGTTCAGGAATCATATAGTGGTAAAGAAGGTGGTTTTATCACTAAGTTTAATTCGAATGGTGATTTACTATGGGATGCTAAATTTATTTCTGGTGGTTCCACCATAAGTTTTCTTAGATGCTATTCAATTGCGTTAGATATTCACTCAAACGTATATGCTACAGGACAATTCCTGGGTACTGCTGATTTTAATCCAGATTGGTTCCAACAGTATATTTTAGAATCAGATTATGGAACAAGTTCAGGCGGCTCATGGGGATCGACTGATAAATTCATAATAAAATTAGATTCTGCCGGAAATTTGGTTTGGGCAAAAAATCTAAAAGGCAGGTATGATATATATGTGCAACACATTGCAGTAGATCAGGCTTCCAATATCTATACAGTTGGAGGTTTTGAGGATGTAGTTGACTTTGATCCAGGGGCTGGAGTTTTTAATTTATCAACGCCAAATAATATTTTTAATACCTATGTGCTTAAATGTGACTCAAATGGAAATTTTATCTGGGCAAAAAGCTTTTATGGAAGTGATCTTAATAGACCAAGATCTGTTGCTTTGGATGGTTATGATAATGTTTATCTCACTGGACGATTTAAAGGTTTGTTGGATTTTAACACCAACCCTAGTCAAAATGATGTGCTAATATCAGATTCAACAGCCGCAACTTATATATCAAAGCTTGATTCAGAAGGAAACTTGTTCTGGTCACTGCCACTAAAAGTAACGAGCGGGAGTGGCGGAGGAGTAATACCAAATTCCTTGTCTATAGGGTATCTTGGAGAAATATTTTCATCAGGTATTTTTTCTACTTCAAGAAACAATCCTGTTGATTTTGACCCTGGAACTGGCAAATACGAATTGCTTTCTACTCTTCCTAGTTACGATGATAGCTATATACATAAAATGACTCAATGTTTTGTTGATCTATCAGTAACTAACAAAGAACCAACTTTAATTGCTAATGCGACAGGAGTGAGTTATCAATGGATTGATTGTAATAACAATAGCCTTTTGAGTGGGGAAACCAATCAAAGTTTTACAGCAACAATAAACGGAAGCTATGCTGTAATTATAACCGGAAATATATGCACAGATACATCTTTGTGTTTTAAAATTAATAGCTTAAATACCAATAATACAAATGATAAGTATAGTAGTAACCACATTGAACTTTATCCCAACCCCACCCAAAGCAACCTCACCATATCCACTGAAACAGTGCTGCACAATGCCACTCTCAGCCTGATAGATATACAAGGTCGCAGACAAACCATTAAAAACAATCTAAGTGGCAACCACTTTACGCTTGACCTCAGCACTTATGCCCCGGGCATATATTTTGTGGAGCTGTTGTCAGCCGGTAAGTCGTATAGGGAGAAAGTAGTGAAGCATTAATAATTAAAACAGATATCATGAAACAGGGAGTTTTATTGACACTACTGCTCATTACAGTAATGAGTATAAACGCACAAAAATGTACAACAATGGAGCGTTGGGAATGCATTAAAACTAAGCATCCGAATGCTGAACATCGAATGCAACAGCTTGAATTAAAAACACAAAAATGGATTGAGAAATACAAAGGGAAAAAGAAGCGCTCGTCAATTATTACTATTCCGGTAGTTGTACACGTATTATATCATACAAGCACGGAAAACATTACTGATGCACAAATTTTTTCTCAAATAGAAGCACTTAACTGGGATTTTAGATTACAAAATGAAGACTCACTTATGCCGACACATCCTTTTTGGATTTACTCTGCTGATTGCGGAATTGAGTTTTGTTTAGCACAACAAGATCCAGAAGGAAATCCTACAACTGGCATTACCCGCACCTATACAGATTCGAGTTACTTTTCGGGTTATGACTATGAAAAATTTGATGCAACTGGTGGTAAGGATAATTGGGACCCTACTAAATATCTGAATTTCTGGGTTTGCAATTTAGATGGCTCAGATGGCACTTTAGGATATGCTTCATTTCCTTCAGAGTTATCCACCGATCCTGAATTAGATGGCATTGTCATTGATTTTAGGGCATTTGGTTATACTGGTACTGCAGGAACCGATGGATTTGAAGCAAATGATTATGGTAGAACTGCGGTCCATGAAGTTGGACATTGGTTAAACCTGTTTCATATATGGGGTGATGATGTTTGTGGTGACGATTTGGTTGCCGACACTCCCCCTCAGGAAGAGGACAATTCAGGCTGCCCAACATTCCCGGCTTTTCCATTTAATGGCTGTGGAAGCGATGCTAATGGAGAAATGTATATGAACTATATGGATTATGTAGATGATACTTGTATGGTTATGTTCACATTTGGTCAAGCCGATAGGATGGATGCTGCATTGCTTAATGCAAGATCGGCAATTTTGAGTTCTCAGGGATGTTCTACTCCTGTTGGTATTGCAACAAATAACAAAGATGAATTTGAGATTGAGTTGTTTCCTAATCCTTCTAACGGAATCTTTTATCTCAATGTGTTGAATAAAATGGCAACAGACGTCCATATTGTAGTTTTTAATATTCATGGAGCGCTGGTACATGAGTTCTATAAACCGGAGTTATCTGCTATTGAAAATTTAAGGATTGATCTGAGCAATAAGTTACAAGGAGTATATTTGGTCTCTATTAAAATTGGAAATAATACAGTCAATAAAAAAGGTATAATAAAAAACTAATCAAATGATTAAAATAGCTTATGTAATCCTAGTTAGTTTACTTGTAAATGCTTGCAACAACAGTAAGAACATTAATATCACCTCAAGTACAAAAAACGATGGTACAGATATTAATTATGGTTTAGTGGTTTCGTTTTACAGCCCGGGCAACGGTATAGATCATAAAACGAAAAACAAGTTTGTTGAGTTTATCAGCAATTATAAGGTGAAGATAGACTATGAAAAAGCATCTTGGGGTAAGGAAGGTGAAATAGATTTTTGCATACTGCTTACTGATTTAACAAAACAGGAAAAAGTAGATTTTATACAAGAATCAAAAGATTTATTAGCTAAATCAAGTAAGGTGCGTGTTTATGAAAATGCTCCTTGTCGTCATAAGGAAAGTCCATGATATTAATTCATTAACCAGAACAAATAGAATAGAAGAAGCATGCCAATAGCATTGCCGGCTTTAATAAAAATAGAAGAAGGTGGAATTTACATTCCTAATGCTTTTACACTAAATGGAGATGGGATAAAAAATCATAAAAAAACCAGCATCACAAATCCCTAAAAACTCCTACTCACACCCACCACAAACCGAAACTGCACATTGTCTTCCAGGGCAGGGGCATGGCTAAGGTAAAAGGGCACATCAAAGCGGATGCTCAGGGGCTTGATAGTTTCCAATGGACCAAAGCGCTTTATGGTCAATACCGTTCCTGCTCCGGCATCCATGCGAGGCTGGGCAAATTCATTTTCCCCTCCGGCATTGTAGTGCAGGATGCCCCCATCGGCAAAAAGATAGGTATCGATATGGATGTATTTGTTCCAGCGTTTGGGTCGCCAGTTGATGATATTGTCAAAATCCAGCTCCAGGTTGATGGCCGCACCTGATTGTCCTTTATAGGCTAGATAAGTATTCCCATCATGTTCCTCGGTAATCAGATAGTTGGCATAGCCCCGCAAGTTCAATCCACCCCCGGCATGAAAGGGAGAAGTCTCAGCGCCAAAGCCCGACCAAGAAGGCGGGAAATAGCCCTGGCTGCGGGTGAAAGCATTGTCCATCATTTCCTCATTATTGGCACCTGCGGCAAACAACATCGATTCCGGTGCGGGATTGCTGCCCGTTCCTATTCTGCCGTACAATCGGCTGCGCAGTTCAAAGCGCCATAGATCGGTTTCCTGTTTTGATTCAAAGGCAGCGTAGTGGTAATCGAAATCGCTGAACAGCGCACTGCTGCGGATGTACAGCGACAGATCGCCTTTCACCTTTCCTTTTTTATAATGATAGCCCAGCTCAAGATTCAGCGAATTGTTCAGCTTTTCGGCAATCCATTCATTGGGATAATGCAGGTAATTCAACTTTTCAGCCCTCGGACGATTGAGAGAGCGCACGGAAATGGCATAGCTGAAATTGCTCGGGAAATTCTGCCCAAATTTCAGCTCATAAGCTTCCAGTCCTTCCAAATATTGCGACCATACGGAAATCTCACCGCCTTTGATGCGCTTGTTTAGTCCCGTGCTGTAGCGAAAGCGGTAATTGATTTTGTCGAATTTTTTGGTTTTGCCCTCGGGGTAGAAAAAGCGGGAACTGCTGCCCTGCAACAATCCTGTTCCGCCCCAAATACCCAGTTCAAACTTGTGCTTATAGCGCATATAATGCCCGCTCCAAACCAGTCCTGGTCTCAAGCCATCGTAGGCATTCCACCAGAGATCGGGGCGCATGTACATCGTGTATTTTTTGCGCGTGGGCAGCCATTGCCTCACAAAGCCATCCAATCGGAAATCCACTTTGCCGCGAATAGTATTGTCCGGTCGGTAAATATCCGCCAAACGGTAACTCGGGTCAATAATGGCGTTTTTCAATTTGCCCGGCACTTCCACTTCGGCCGTATAGGTTTTTTGCAATTTGTCCCAACCAATCCAGCGATCCAGCGTTTTGGCATCGGTTTCTTTTTCAAACCAAGTATTGGGAATATAATATTTTACGGAGTCGCCTTCTTTTGTAGTCAATAGCAAATCGATGGGCTGTTGTTGCCGTTCTTTTCTTTTGATGGTAATATCATAGGTATAGCCCGAATCCGTTTTCCCGGTTTTCTTCACTTTCTTAATGGCATAATCCACGCGTTTATCCGTTTCCAGCCACTGATCAAAAAACCAATTGAGATCCACGCCCCCGGCACCATCTTTAAAAGCCTGTCGCATATCATCAAAATAAGGATGGGCAATGGACCAAGTGCTTACGTAATTTTGAATGGCCTTTTGAAAAAGGGAATCTCCAAGTACATATTGCAAATTGTAGAGCATGGCTGCCGTTTTGTAATACACATGCCGGTATCCGCCACCATGACGAATGGCTCCGTGAAATCCATCCGAGTGCGTATTCAAATGAGCATCCTGATGGCGAATCGCATCTGCCAGATAGCCATAATACACCCTGACTTCACGATTTTCCAGCGAATCCTTAAAGCGGGCGGAATAGCCTTCATAGGGATAATGTTTGCGGTTTTTACCGTCTAATTTTTCCAATGCCCATGCCGTGAGAAATTGGGTAAAACCTTCGTCCAAAGCAGCTCGATAGGTTTCATTGGAGCCGAGCATCCCATAAAACCAATTGTGCCCGATCTCGTGGGCAATCAACCCTCTATTGCTGGGATCTTTTCCTCCGCAAAGCGTCAGCATGGGATATTCCATACCATCTTCGGCATCGGCCACCACCATCTTGGGATAGGCATACATGCCAAAATCCTCGGAGTAAATCTGTACAATATCTGCCGTGAGTTGGGCAACATTCTGCCAGCCGGAAGCGTGCTGCTCCATTACCAATGCCACGCATTCTATATCATTCCAATAGGCGGTGCCAATGCGATAACTCGGATCGGCCGTAAAGGCGAAATTGTGCACGTTCTCTGCATGGAATTTCCAGATTTTCCTTTCCGTGGAATCATAGGGTATGATTACCGAAGGTTTTTCATTCCAGGGCTTGTCCTTGAAATTGGAGATGTCCAGTTTTTGGCGCAGCGAATCGGGCAACATTTCTTCTCGATTGAGCAAGTTTCCGGTAGCTTCTACTATGTAATTAGATGGGAAATTCAGGCTTACTTCAAAAGTCCCGAAATTGGAATAAAACTCGCGACCTAAATGCTGATCGGTCTGCCAGCCAAATTTTTTGTCATATACTGCAATTTTCGGATACCAATGCACGCCATTGTAATGTTTGTTGCCAAAATGCTCGAACTGCTTCATTCTCCTGCGAATGCTGCCGTAGTCAAAATAGGTTTTGAATGCTATGTCAAAGCTTGTGCTGCCACCGGGTAAAATTGGCTCGGCCAGTTTGATGCGCAAAACGGTGCTTTCCTGTTCTATTTCCAGCGCCTTTCCATTTTGCTCCATTTTTTCGATTTCCGTGCCCAGGCCTTCGGCTTCGTATTCCCCGAATTTTACTTTCCTGCCATTGGCTTGGTAAAGCTTGTGGTAATAAGATTCCGGCTGAAAGGCTTCCTGGTAGAGAATGAAAAATACTTCATGTAAGGTGTCTGGCGAATTGTTCCAATAGGTCAATTTTTGAGTGGCATCCAGAATATTAGTTTGGTCATTGATGTAGGCATCGATTTCGTAACGCACATCCTGTTGCCAGTAGCCCTCATGCGGTTTTTTGTTTTTCCAGTACCAGGGATTGTCCGGGTTTTGGTAGGTATTGGGCGGTTGCAATGGGTTGTGCTGGGCATTTACTCCTTGAAAAATTAACAATAAGGCAAACAAGCTGATAAAGCGCATATTTATTATTTTCATCCTTTGATTATTATTTCTATCGCAAAAATAGGCAATTGAGTAAAGAAGAATTAAAATACCTGATCGCTTTAGGTCTTTTGCCCGGAATAGGCCCGGTGAAGGCGCGCAATATTATGGCGCATTTCGGTGGGGTTGACCAGGTTTTTGAAAATCAAAATGACTTGATCCAACTGATCCCGAAATTAAAAAAAGCTGAAAAGGGAGTTATCGGGGAAGCCATAGAAAGAGCCCATCAGGAAGTTGAGTGGGCGGAGAAAAATAATGTCCAGCTCATTTCCTATTTGGACAAGGCTTTTCCGTATCGTTTAAAAAACACCTACGACCATCCCCTTGTGCTGTTTTACAAAGGCAATACAGATTTGAATAACAGAAAGGTTATTGGAATTGTGGGTACACGCAATGCCACCAATTATGGCAAAAAAGCGGTGCGCGAAATTATAGAGGCCATTGCACCTTATAAGCCCCTTGTGATAAGTGGTTTGGCCTATGGAATTGATATTGCCGCGCATACTGCTGCATTGGATAAGGAATTGGATACAGTGGCAGTTCTGGGGCATGGCTTGCATACGATTTACCCCTCGGTGCACAGGAATATTGCCGCAAAAATGACCAATCAGGGCGGCTTACTTACCGAATTTATGTCGGATTCTAAATTTGAAAAGGAGAATTTTCCCAAGCGCAATCGAATTGTGGCCGGAATGTTGGATGCATTAATTGTTGTTGAGACCAAAAAGAAAGGCGGCTCAATGATTACGGCTGAAATAGCTTTCAGTTGTAACAGGGATGTTTTTGCAGTCCCCGGGAATTACGATCAGGAAAATTCGCAGGGCTGTAATTACCTGATAAAAATTTTGAAGGCCCAGATATTGGATGATCCGGCAAAATTTCCCGAGCAGATGGCCTGGCAGGACATAAAGGGTATGCAAAAAAATGCGCAGTATGAATTGCCGCTTGATTTGAAAAATGAAGAACTTAAAGTAATTGATTTGCTGAAAGAAAATGCAGAAATACCCATTGATCAATTGAGCATAAAATCTGGCTACAGCAATAGTTTTTTAGCAGGAATGTTGCTTGAACTCGAATTCAAAGGTTTGATCACCCAATTGCCGGGCAAAATCTACAAGTTGAGTTAAAAAATTGAATCCGATTTATAAATCTGGAAATTCTTTGAAAGAAGGTTCAGGTGTAGCTATTCCCCAAAAATAAAACTTCAACAATATTTCCTGCTTTTAAAAAAGCATTTATTAGTTGTTAAGTTTTAATATAATCTGAGTTTTGAAATTATTTAGGGCTCAGAATGCCTGAAAATAGTGAGATTCGACTGGAAATATTGATATAATAGCGGGCTATTTTGAGATATTTCCAGAAAGAAGATTGCTGTTTTCTGGCATTAAATAATCCATAAAACCCAATATACAGCGTTGTATCCCCGTCCGAATGGAAGCGTTCGAGCGGGTATGCGGTTTTTCCCGATAGATATTCACAAATGTTTCTTTCTTACTTGTCTTTGCCTCTGGCAGGTTGCATTTTAATAAATTTCTGAGCTTTTAAATAATTATCGAACTCAGGTTAATAGGGCATGGGGAAATTTATTTAACTTTGACACCTTATAATCAAAAAAAGCAGTCATGGTAGAAGCAGGGCTCAAAAATCCCGCAGCGAAACTAGAAGATCTTGGATTGGGAAAAGCGAAGAAGGCCTATTGGAATTTAACCCCGGCAGAGCTGACAGAACATACGCTGGGTAAAAATCTTGGTGTATTGAATGATACCGGTGCACTGGTAGTCAACACTGGTGAATTCACCGGAAGATCTCCGAAAGATCGTTTTATTGTAAAAGACGATTATACGGAATCAGCAGTTGATTGGGGCGCAGTAAACCTGCCTTTTGACCCGGATAAATTTGATCGCCTTTACAAAAAAGTAACGGCATACTTTGATGACAAAGAGTTGTATGTAAGAGATGCGTATGCTTGTGCCGATGACAAATACCGCTTGAATATCCGGGTGGTCACTGAATTCCCCTGGCAGAATATGTTTGCATCGAATATGTTTTTGCGCCCTTCACGCGAAGAGATCAAAAAGGCGGAACCGGATTGGCATGTGATAGCCGCACCGGGTTTTATGGCAGATGCTGAAGAAGACGCAACAAGACAGCACAATTTTGCCATCATTAATTTTACCAAGAAAACAGTGATTATTGGCGGAACGGCTTATACCGGTGAGATCAAAAAAGGCATTTTCTCGGTATTGAACTTTATTTTGCCTTTTGAACACAATGTGCTTGCTATGCACTGTTCCTCAAATATTGGGGAGAAGGGTGATGTAGCGGTGTTTTTTGGATTGTCCGGTACCGGAAAAACAACACTTTCTGCCGATCCCAGAAGGGAATTGATAGGCGATGATGAACATGGTTGGTCTGAAGATGCGGTATTCAACTTTGAAGGAGGATGCTACGCAAAATGTATTGACCTTAGCGCTGAAAAAGAACCTGAAATTTACGGAGCTATAAAATTTGGAGCTATCCTTGAGAATGTAAAGTTTTTTGAAGGTACGCGAACTGTAAACTATGAAGACACCAGCATTACAGAAAATACCAGGGTGTCTTATCCTATACACCATATTTACAATGCTGTGGAGCCATCCAAAGGTGGAATTCCCAAAAACATATTCTTCCTGACTGCTGATGCCTTTGGCGTTTTGCCTCCGATCTCTAAATTAACTCCGGGGCAGGCTATGTTTCATTTTATTTCGGGCTATACAGCTAAAGTTGCCGGAACTGAAGAAGGAGTAACAGAACCTCAGGCCACTTTTTCAGCCTGTTTTGGCGCGCCATTTTTGCCATTGCACCCCACCAAATATGCAGAAATGCTGGGCAGGAAAATGAAAGAGAACAAAGTGAATGTGTGGCTGGTGAATACCGGCTGGACAGGCGGCCCCTATGGTGTTGGTAGAAGAATGAAGTTGAAATATACCCGTGCCATGATTACAGCAGCATTGAATGGTGGTTTGAATGGAGTGGAGTATAAAGCACACCCTGTATTTGGTGTTGAAGTGCCATTGACTTTTCCCGGTGTTCCTGCAGAAGTATTAAACCCACGTGATACATGGTCTGATAAAGAGGCATATGATAAAAAGGCAAACGTACTTGCGGAAAAATTCAATAAAAACTTTGAAAAATTTGAATCAGAAGCCAGTGAAGAAATTTTAAAAGCTTTACCAAAACCTTCTGTTGGAATTTGATATTAAATTTAAACATACAACATATTGACCCCGGATTTTTCCGGGGTTTTTTATTGCTGAATATTTTTTCAGTTCATATCAAATTGTTTTTCAGCATTTGTATAATCGAAATATTCCGGCTTTCAGTTTAATTCAAATTATAATAAGCAATTGGACTTAAGCATTAACTTTAGACAGTTTTAAAGCAATTGAATTGTTAAATTTCTATTGTTATTTCCAAGAGCAGTTAAATTATTTTTGGGTTAATAAAATAAGATAACATTCATCACCTCTTAATTGACAAGCTTTTTAACAGTTTTTTTGTAATTTTAATGTATGGAAAATCTTACTGGTATTTTTACTTAGAAAGAAATACTTGATTTTTTTAGTTATCAAGATTACATTGCCTTGAAATATTAGTTTTAATTATTAGCTTTGTGTCCCGAAAAATAAAGAGGACACTTTTTAAGTGACTTAAATGATATTTAATTTTATTGACGAAATTTCAATTGAGCTAATAACTATGAATTTGAGGTATCTTTTTTTGTTTTTTACGTATAAAGTAGTATAAAACTGATTGAACCATAAGAATTTTACTTAAACTTAATTTCCACATTACACCAACTATCAGATATGAAAATAACTAACGTGTCTTCTAAGGAAAGCCAATCCCTTCTAAGTGGTTTTGCTGAAAGTAATACAAAAATAAAAAGTATGAAACTGAAATACATTAACCTGCTTGTCGGGTTTTTTATGCTATTGTTTAGCACTACAGGCGTTTTTGCGCAATCAAGCACCTGTGAGCCTGGCGCGGTTAACAATGCCAGTAATGATCCCTGGACCGGTGAGTGTTATTTAAACAACTCCTGTGGTATTCAGGGTAATCCCTGTACTGCCAATGATGTAAACATGGCAGGTGTTTACCTGGCTGATCAAAATGGTGACCCACTTCCGATTTTCAGCACAGGACAACAAGTGGATGTATATCTTTGGGGTACCTTTATTAATGGAACCGGTACCAACAGATATGCTGTAAGAACAAGTTCGGAAGTTTATATTGATGGTAGTTTTAGTACTTTGATCAGTGATTGTTCTTTTGATGTTTTGTCTCCCGGCCAGTTTGATGCAGTGCTTTTAGGGCCCATCACATTTACTTATGGCCAGGAAATAGAAATGATAAACACCTGGGTGGCTTGGTCAACTTCTGCTGGCGCACAATGTTCTAATCCTGGGGGGGCAGGGTATGTTTCACAATGTGGGGATTATTCACCTTCTAAATGTGCTAGAAATTTTGCCCCGGTTTCAGTTTTGATACCAAATTTCACTTACTCTTGTGGTGAGTTTACCTCTTCTACTACTGAAGTATGTTTTCAGGAACTCACATCTGGAGGAACCCCGCCATATACGTATTCATGGGATTTTGGTGATGGGGGGTCATCTACTGCGGCTAATCCATGTCATATCTATAATTCCACTACCAATGTATATGATGCAGTACTCACTATTACTGATGCTGAAGGAACAACAGCCTCTGCTATCTTGGAAGTAGATTTGGGAAATTTATTCTGTCCCGATCCAAGTGTAAGTATCAGCAAATCTGTTGATCCTTTTACTTATAGTCATGCCAACGAGGAAATTACCTATACCATTGTTGTAAGCAATACCGGTAATGTTGATCTGTTCGATATTGAAGTAACTGACCCTTTAACAGGTTTAGATTCCACCATTAGTACAATTACTGTGGGTAACAGTGCAACAATAATAGAAAGTTATTTTATTACTTCAGGCGATTTGAATCTGGATTCAATCCAGAATATTGCTTCTGTTTTTACTATCTATAATGGCAATCCATATGAAGATGAGGATACTGCTGTAATATATAATGAACCTCTTGATATCGTAGCAGTGAATGATACTGCTGGCCCTGTTAATGGTTTAAGTGGAGCAACTGCTGTTTTGAATGTATTTGACAATGACAGTTTGGGTGGCCAGCTGTTAAATCCTGCCGATGTAAATTTAACAGAGTTAACACCCGATCCAAGTGGAAACCTTACTCTTAACCCCGATGGAACTGTTGATGTAGCTTCGAATACGCCTGCGGGTACATATCAGTTGACCTATGAAATTTGTGAAGATGCCAATCCTGGCAATTGCGACCAGGCTACGGTTTATGTTTATGTAATTACATGTCCTTCTGATGCTAATCAAACCAATGATGCCGGTTTGTGTGGTGCACAAGTGACATTGCCCGGCCCCGCTGTGGGAGACGGAGCTGGAATTGATAACATCACCAATGATTATAACAACACTTCAGATGCAAGTGATTTTTACCCGGTAGGAAATACAAATGTTGTTTATACAATCACAACTATAAATGGAGGGCAAACGACTTGCTCAATTACTGTGACTGTAACAGACAACGAAGATCCAACAATCTCTTGCCCAGCGGATATTACCCAAACAGCAGACGCAGGCGTATGTGAAGCAGCTGTAACAGTTCCCGCCCCTTCAACAGATGACAACTGTGGCGTACAATCAGTGACCAATGACTACAATGGTACTGCTGATGCGAGCGATACCTATCCGGTTGGAACAACAACGGTAACCTATACCGTAACCGATATCCACGGCAATACAGCCACTTGTACTTTTGACGTAACGATCACGGACGATGAAAACCCAACTATTTCTTGTCCTTCGGATATTACCCAAACAGCAGACGCAGGCGTATGTGAAGCAGCTGTAACAGTTCCCGCCCCTTCAACAGATGACAACTGTGGCGTACAATCAGTGACCAATGACTACAATGGTACTGCTGATGCGAGCGATACCTATCCGGTTGGAACAACAACGGTAACCTATACCGTAACCGATATCCACGGCAATACAGCCACTTGTACTTTTGACGTGACGATCACGGATGATGAGAATCCATCAATTACTTGTCCATCTGACATCACCCAAACAGCGGATGTAGGCGTATGCGAGGCAGCAGTGA